>DCCQ01000080.1 GCA_002314195.1 Bacteroidales bacterium UBA1077
CAGAAGGGGATCGGCTACCTGCCGCAGGAGGCTTCCGTGTTCCGCAAGATGTCGGTCGAGGACAACATCATGTCGGTGATGGAGATGTCTGATATGCCTAAGGCCGAGAGACAGGAAAGGCTTGAGGACCTTATCAACGAGTTCAACCTCTCGAAGGTTCGCAAGAGCCTTGGAATCCAGCTTTCCGGCGGTGAGAGACGGCGCTGCGAGATCGCACGTGCCCTTGCCATCGACCCGAAATTCATCCTGTTGGACGAACCGTTCGCAGGTGTGGACCCTATCGCCGTGGAGGACATCCAGTTCATCATCGCAAAACTGAAGTATAAGGACATCGGTGTCATCATCACCGACCACAATGTGGGCGAGACTCTGGCGATCACCGACCGCGCCTACCTGCTCTACGAGGGCACAATCCTCCAGCAGGGCACTCCGGAGTCCCTCGCCGCCGACGAGGATGTCCGCACCAAATACCTCGGCTCCGGCTTCGTCCTGAAGAAGTCCGTCTCTGTCGAGCGCGCCAAAGCCGAGCACGCCGCCCTTGAGGCTGCCCGGGCTGCCAAGGCCGCCGCCGCGGAACCTGCCGCCACAGAATCTTTGTAGATGAATATGACTGCGTAAAATAAAACCCGGAAGCCAAATGGCGACCGGGTTTATTTTATTGTTCGGATTCAGAAATCTCAGCCATGACCTTTTCGGCTTTGGCGTAGCCGTCGGCGGGGGCTTTCCACATCAGGGCGACCACCGCGGCGCCGACCAGACCGATTATCACGGAGACGAGGAACACGGAATCCCAGCCGAAACGATCGGCAAGGTAGCCGAAGGTCACACCGGAGATGGCGGTGCTGGCGTATCCGAATATCCCCAAGATGCCGTTGGCGGTGGCACAGGCGTGCTTTGTGGCCTGCTGGGAGGCCGAGGTGCCGAGAAGAGCCTGCGGACCGTAGATGAAGAAACTTGACAGGCAGATGAATATGGCGGAGAGCCATGGCATTCCGGCAGGGGACTTCCAGAACAGGAAGAACGACAGTGTGGCGCCGACGGTGCAGATGAAGCAGGTCCTGTGTGCCCGGCTCTTCATGAACCTGTCAGTGAACCATCCTGCCAGCAACATTCCGGCGATGCCGCCGACCAGTTCGGAGGCAGCCACAACTGTGCCGGCCGTGGAGATCTCCATGTCTTTGTACTGGGTCAGGAATGTCGCTCCCCAGTCAAGGATCGTGAACCGCACGACATAGATGCAGAAATTGGACACGGCCAGAATCCAGATGAACGGGTTGGCGAAGACCATTCGGTTGACGAAAGACTTGAATGACTTTCCGGACATGTTGTCGGCAAGCGAAGTCTCAGTGGTTTTGTTTTCAGACTTCCCATCCTTGTCCATGTCCTCGATTTCAGGGAGTCCGACGGATGACGGGGTGTCCTTCAAGGTGAAGAACAGGGCGGCGGCGCCCACGAGGGCAATGGCGGCCGGGACGGCGAAACAGAGCTGCCATGCGCTGTAGCCGTAATGCTTCAGGAGGAATCCGCATATCACGCTGATGAGACCGGCTCCGATGGAGTGTGAGGCATTCCAGATGGACTGTTTGGTGGCAAGTTCGGAAGGCCTGATCCAGTGACACATAAGACTGATGCACGGCGGCACGCCCATTCCTTGGAAGTAACCGTTGAGAACCCACAGGGTACCGATGATGTACACCAGCGTCATTGTGGCTTTCCCTTCAGTGTCCAGCACGTTCATGAACGAGTTCATTGACGGACTGAAGCAGATGGCCAGATTGGTGACCGCTGACAGCACCAGTCCGAGGGTCATAAGTTTCCTGCGACTGAACCTGTCGGCCAGAAAACCGTTGACGAAACGTGATATTCCATAGATGATGCCGTTCATTGTCAAGAATATACCCAATTGGATCTTGGATATTCCCAATTCAGCCTCAAGCGCCGGCATGACCACGCTGAAATGCTTTCTGACGAAATAGTACAGAGCGTAGCCTATCATCAAGGTGATCAGGGTCCGCCACTGCCAGTAATTGTACTTCTTTTCTGTCTGCTTGTCCATTTAATTATTAATTATGTCAGGAATATTCACGGCAAATCCGTGAAATGTGCAATCTGACAAAGGTAGGTATTTTTCGGATATATTCAATAATTGGGTGAAAAAGGTTATCTTTGTCAGAATTTCGCAATAGGCGGGATTTCATAATATGATGACACAAGAACAAAAAAAACGTTTCCAGTACTGGCAGTGGCGCACAATCATCGGGACGATGATAGGCTACTCGATTTTCTATCTTGTACGCAAGAACTTCTCATTCGCAATCCCTGGCCTGACCGCTGAATATGGCATCACCAAGGCCACGTTCGGTGCGATCCTCGCCATCGCAAGCTTCATTTATGGTGTGTCCAAGTTGGTGAACGGCTTTCTGGCCGACCGCCTCAACGGGCGGTGGCATCTCGTCACAGGACTGTCCGTCAGTGCGTTTGTGAACATCCTGTTCGGCGCCGGCGCCATGATCTGCGCCTTCCTGACGGGTATGTCCAACGGCCCGAAGTTCGTCCAGTACCTTGTGATTCTGTTTGGCATCCTGTACGTTATCAACAATGTGTTCCAAGGATGCGGTTTCCCTCCATGCAACCGCCTGATCACCCACTGGGTACCACCTCACGAGCTGGCGACCAAGATGTCTATCTGGAACACTTCGCATTCTGTCGGTGCCTTCATCGCCGCTGTCCTCTGCGGTTACATCATGGGACACACTGGCACGGACATGACAGCCGATCCCGAGATGCGCGCCCGCGTCGTGGAGAACACGGCCAATGTGACCGCTTCCATGGATCCTTCAGCCGCGCAAGCCTACGTTGACAGCACTTTGCACAACATCGGCGCATGGCAATGGGCTTTCTGGATTCCTGCCGCCATTGCCGTTTTGGGTGTGATTTTCATTATCGTCACCCTCAGGGACACTCCAAAGTCTGTCGGCCTTCCTGAACTGGAGGGAACAAAGGCATCAGAATCTAAAGATGACGGTAAGGAATTCCGCCAGTTCCTCATCAACAAAGT
The DNA here is from genome assembly GCA_002314195.1 of Bacteroidales bacterium UBA1077. GTDB lineage: Bacteria > Bacteroidota > Bacteroidia > Bacteroidales > UBA932 > Cryptobacteroides. Next base: position 3,059 of record DCCQ01000080.1, read on the forward strand.
GATCAAGAACCCTATCGTCTGGATCCTGGCATTGGCTAACTTCTTTGTGTACATCGTTCGTCTGGCTGTGCTTGACTGGGGGCCGTCTTTCCTTCAGGAGAGCCGAGGACTATCTCCTGCGCTTTCCGCATGGACTGTCGCCATATTCGAGGCTTTCGGAGTGGTCGGAATGCTTGTGGCCGGGGTAGTCTCAGACAAGATTTTCCACAGCCGTGCCCAGAGGACCTGCGTTTTGTGTATGCTGGGCGTGACAGTGGCAGTCGCCACTTTCTGTTTCCTCCCGGCATCAACCAATCCTGTGGTTCTGATGCTGGTGCTTGCACTGGGTGGATTCTTCCTCTATGGCCCTCAGGCGCTCATCGGAGTGATCGCCTCCAATCAGGTTACCCGGCGCGGGGCTTCTTCCGCCAACGGAATCATCGGTTTCGTGTCCTACCTCAGCCCGATCATCTCCGGATTCGTGTTCGGCCACATCGCCGACAATCCTAAGTTTGGTTGGGAAGGAGTGTTCAAGATCATGATCGTTGTCGCCATCCTTGGCCTTGTCACGCTTATGACCCTTTGGAACAAGAAAACCGACGGGTACGAGACCGGCGAAGAATAGGAGGTCTCTGAATATCCATAAAAAAAACATTCCGCCGCGAAGTTGTGACTCTTCACGGCGGTTTTTATATTCAATGAATATCTTCTACTTCGCGTCGAAGGCGAAAATGTGCGCCTGCTCGGCTCCCCATGTGGATGTCACCACGAGACGAAGCTCCTTGGCTTTCACCGGCTCATCGAACTTGATGTGCCTCAGGCGGAGGTAGTTGTCGGTGTCCTCGTAGAGTGTGATCCATTCGTTTTTCACCTTAGCCTCGACCTTGAAGCCCTTGGCCATCATCTTAGGCATCTCGACACGCTCCGTTGTGGCCTCAAGCTTGCGCATTCTCTTGCTTCTGTACTTGAAATCAGAGTCGAAAATGATGCGTACTCCATTAAGTGTCACAGGCTTCTTCCAACTGTAAACGATACTTTCGTCACCTGGCGCGACCCAGACCCCATTGTCCTCACCATCCCATTTACGATCTATGCCGTTGCGCAGAGGCAGATTCGCGTCGGCTGTGGTCGCGGACATGGTGAGTTCGGAAGGCTTTCTCCACCTGTAAGGCAGCATGCTGTCATCGTCCTCAAGCATGTCCTGAAGTTCAGCGATGTGATCCTTGCGGATTCCGGCAGGTGTTGTGCCATACTTGATTGCGAGAGCCGCACCGGTTCCGGCTGCCTGTCCGAGGAGGGCGCATGTGGACATCACTCTGGTCGATGAAAGACCCATGTGGGTGGCGGAGATGTCTCGTCCGGCGAACATCAGGTTCGGCACGTTGACTGAATAGAGACAGTCGAACGGGATTCCGAAACGTTCAGGAGTGGTGTGCTCGACCGAGAATATTCCTTTTCTGTGGAAAGCGTCCGGGTGGTGGTTGTCGAGTGTCCATCCCCCGTAGGCGATCACGTCAGGGAAATGGCCGCCTGACATGACATCGTTCTGAGTCAGGATGTGCGGGCCGATGTAGCGGGTGGACTCGCGTTTGCCAGGCAACGAACCTATCCAGTCGAGGTCGTAGTTCTTGCAGCGGCCGTCAGGGTTGTTCTTCATGTATTCCCACACGCCATAGGCGATGCGCTTGAGCTCGTACTGGATGTCGTTGGCGTCGAAGATTGTGTTCAGGTTGCCGCCGAACTCGATCCACCAGAAGTTGTTGTCCTTCGGATAGGGCTTTTTGTAATTGAATTTCACTCCCGGGATTGTGGACTTCGGCTTGTCGTAGTTGAAGTCGTCGTCCGTGAAATGGTAAGCCCATTCCGGAGCGGTGAAAGGGTGATCCTCATCAGTTTTGCGAAGCTGGAGCAGGATGGAGTTTCCCATGGTCTTCGCGTCGCCGCCCTCATCGAGGAATGTCTCGTCGAACTCGCCCGGCAGTTCGCGTCCGTGGCGGAATTCGGCTCCGGAAAGGCGAAGGATGCCGTCACCGGTGCAGTCGGCGAAGATGGTTCCCTTTATGAGGTACTTCGTGTAGGCGTTCACGTTCCAGGCCTTGATGGCGGCGATCCTGTCTCCGTCCATCACCACGTCCTCGACAGATGTGTTGAGGAGGAGTTTGATGTTAGGCTCCATGACCACGGTCGAGTATATCGCGTCATCCCAAAGGGTGTAGCGGAGCAGCGGGTTGAAACGGAAGTTCCTGAGCTGCATTTCCTCCAGCAGGCCAGCCTCGGCGTTCTGGTCTCCTTTCGCTCCGACAATTCCCATTCGTATCTCACTGGAGGCGTTTCCTCCGAGGACGGGCCTGTCCTGCACGAGGATTACGGTCGCACCGTGCCTTGCGGCGGCCACTGCGGCGCAGACTCCGGAAAGTCCGCCACCGGCGACAACAATGTCAGCGCTGAGTTCTACATTCTTGATTGTCTGAGAGTTCTTCTCTGTGAGCATTCCTTGGGCGTGGATTGCTGTTGAGGTCAGTGGCATCAAAGCGGCCGCTAACGCCACGGCGATGATCCTTAATGATTCCCTTGTCATTTTTTGTCAGTGTTATTTTCGTTCAAATTTAGCCAAAATATCGCTATGAGGCAATTATTCCATCGTTTTTCGTAACTTTGCGTGATGATTGACCGAAGCGGCCAATCGTTTTCTAAAATACAATAATGTGCCGGTGGATTATACGCTGGCGAAAAAGTCAAAGAAATAATGAAAACAGCAATTCAGTTCGGTGCCGGAAACATCGGCCGCGGATTCATCGGAGCGGTGCTCTCTAAATCCGGTTACCAGGTAGTATTTGCAGACGTCAACAAGGAAATCGTGGACAGGATCAATGCTGACGGGCAATATACCGTGCACATCAAGGATGTTGATAGTGAGGATATCCTCATATCCGGTGTTTCCGCCGTGGATTCCTCAACCGACGCCGTGGTTGAAAAGATCAAAGAGGCTGAGCTGATAACCACCGCCGTAGGACTTAGGATCCTTCAGTTCATCGCCCCGGCGATAGCCAAGGGAATCATCGCCCGCAAGGAGTCCGGCATCGAGGCTCCTCTGAACATCATCGCGTGCGAGAACGGACTTATGGCGTCCTCGCGGCTCAAAGAGGCTGTCTATTCGCATCTTGACGAGGCACAGCAGGCTTGGTGCGCGGAGCACGTCGGCTTCCCGGACTGCTCGGTTGACCGCATCGTCCCTCCGGTAAGGAGTGAGAACCCTATAGATGTGGCTGTGGAGAGGTTTTACGAGTGGAATGTCGATGAGAGTGCTTTCGTCGGACCTGCTCCGAAAGTGGAGGGAATGAATATGGCGGACAACCTTCTGGCTTACATCGAGCGCAAGTTGTTCACCCTGAACACCGGTCATGCAATCACAGCCTATGTCGGAAAACTTAAAGGCCATGCCACTATCCTTGAAAGCATCAGCGATCCTAAAGTCTACGAAACCGTCCATGCAGCCATGCAGCAGAGCGGCGAAGCCCTTGTAAGGCAGTTCGGTTTCGACCACGAGGCGCATTTCAAGTACATCGAGAAGATCATCAGACGTTTCCGCAATCCGTATCTTCAGGATGACGTGAACCGTGTGGGACGTGATCCTATGCGCAAACTCTCTCCGGATGACAGACTGATCAAACCTGCCATGACCGCAAAGGGCTTCGGTCTTCCTTATGACAAGATTCTGCTCGGTGTCGGCGCTGCCCTGCATTTCGACAATCCTGAAGACCAGCAAAGCGTTCAGATGCTTGACCTGATCAATTCCAAGGGGTTGGAGGCCGCTGTTTCCGAAATCACCGGAATCAAGGCTGGCGACCCTATGATCGCCGAGATTGTCAATGCTTACAAGGAGGTTGAAAGAATATAAAAGTGCGACTTTAATGAAACGTGTATTATCATTTTTGCTGCTGGCCTGCATCGCTTTGGCGTCAGGCGCGCAGGTTAAGGTGAACTGTGGACCTTATCTTCAGAATGTCACAGAGAACAGTTTCACTGTGGTGTGGACCACGAACGGCCCGGCCGTCGGCTGGATTGAACTCGCCCCGAATGACGGAACGAATTTCTACAATGTCGAGAGGCCTAAATATTTCGACCTCAGGGGAATGGGCAGAAAGCCGATCGGTACCCTCCACAAGGTGACTGTCTCCGGCCTGAAGCCGGGTACCACCTACAGGTATCGTGTGATGTGTCAGGGTGTGATCTCCGCCGAGAACAGAGCCAGAATCCTCTACGACGAGGGCTACGGACTGGACCTCAAGAAAAGGCCTACGAAAGTGACCACCAAGGCTCTTGAATATGACAAGGTCAAGTTCGCCGTGGTGAATGACATGCACGAACACGATTCTGTGATGCAGGTCCTTTTCAAGGATGCCAAGGGCAAGTACGACTTCGTCTGCTTCAACGGTGACATGACCTCTGCTGTGGACAGCGTGGCCGAGATCCGCATGCATTACATGAACACCGCGTCAAAGCTTTTCGCTTCAGACACGCCGCTCTATCTCTGTCGAGGCAATCACGAGTACAGAGGCAACGATGCCATCAAGTACCTTGACTATTACCAGACTTCTACCGGAAGGACATATTACACAGCCTCTTATGGCAAATTTTTCTTCCTGTTCCTTGATTCCGGAGAGGATAAGGTTGACAGTGACATCAGGAATCTGAACATAATGATCACCGAGGATTACATAAAAGAGGAGGCCGAATGGCTGAAAGGTGTCGTGGCGAGCGATGAATATAAAAACGCTGAGATGAGGATTGCTTTCTGTCATATTCCTCCGTCAGACAAAGGGTGGCACGGCAACATGATGGTCAGCAAGTATTTCGTGCCGACCTTGAATGGTACGGGCCTTGACCTGATGCTCTGCGCTCATATTCATAAATACCGCTTCAACGAGGCGAACACCATCGGAGCGGATTTCCCGGTTCTCTGCAACGCCAACAGGCAGCGCATCGACGCAGTGGTTGACAAGAGCGGCATTCGTCTGGACTTCTTCGATGAGACTGGATCCAAGATCAAGAGTATGAAATTCGACAAGAAAAAGTAGTCTGAATATGCCGTGTGAATATTTTGTTAAACGGCGCGTTTAACAAAAAACTATAGATGACAGAAACAAGAAAGGGTGACCGCTGATTGTGCGGTCACCCTTTCTTGTGGTAGTATGATATTCAGTGAATTATTTTATTCCGTACTTCTTCAGGATCTTTTTGATCGGCTTTTCGATTGACTTGGCCCAGAGGGTGTAGCCGTAGTCTGAAGGGTGGATCCCATCGACAGTGGCTTCGTGATCCTTTGATGTGGCGCAGGTTGTCTTGATGTAGTAGACATTCTTGTACTTCTTCACGGCGATGTCCATGAGGCTGTCTGCCATCGCGGTCTTTACACGCTCGTTGTTGTCCCTGTCTGTGTTGAAGTTGCGGTACTCACGGTAGATGGTCCGCTGGAAGATCAGAGGAATGTCAGGATGAGCCTTTTGTATCTTCTCGATGAAAGGGAAGAGTCTTTCTTTGATCATCGGGGCTTCCGGGTTGGAGAAGCCATCGAACACGAGCGCATCCACGTCAGCGGCGCAGAGCACATCGGCGAAATATGTCTGGAGCTTGCTGTTGCCTGAGCAGCCGAGGCTGAGGAACTGGAGTCCGGTCATGCGGCTGAGCTGGTCAGGATAGGACATTCCGGCTCTGGAAGTGCTGGTTCCGTGTGTGAAGCTTGAACCGAAAATTCCGATTCTGTGACGGAAAGGATTGTCGATCGCTTCGATGGTGGCGTTTTTCTCAGTTCCGATCTTGATCGAGGATTCCTCGCTGAATACAGGCAGGTAGAGAAGGCACTCATGCATGGTTCCGTCCATGTCCTTGATGAGAGTCACATTGTCATCAGGCTTGTTGTCCTTGGCGACTGCTGATGCGGCCCAAAGCCATTTGCCGTCTTTCCTGATATATAGGTCGTAGCCACGCGCGGAGAGTCCGCCGGTGTTGACAGGGAAACTTCTGTCCTCGTATTTGGTCTTGATGGTGATGACCTTGGAGTCGGTCTTGAATGCTACCGAGAGGCCGGCGGACATCCTGACCTGCTTGTTCTCGCTCTTTGTGAATCCCTTGAATTTCACAGTGTCAACTCTGTGGTATGGGTTTGGCGTGTCCGGCATAAGTTTGCCTACCATTGTGAGGTCGGAGGCCTCTGTGAAGTTGTACTCCACCTTCTTGCTCTGTGCCGTCGCTGTCAGAACGGCCAGAGACAGCATCAGCGCTGCGGTTAATCTTTTCATGATATTATTTAAGAAAAATTTGGTTTTGTCTTCCAAAATAAGAACGTGTCGAATCTACTTGAGTGCCAAGATCTGCTCGGCGGTCAGGCCTGTGACGTTGACGATTTGCTCAACAGGCATACCAAGGGCCAATAGCGACTTGGCCACTTTAGCCATACCCTCAGCCATACCCTTAGCCATACCCTCAGCCATACCCTTAGCCATACCCTTAGCCATACCCTCGGCCATACCTTTAGTCATGCCCTCAGCCATGCCTTTGGCAGTCCCGTCAGCCAGTCCCTTGGCCTCTCCATCGGCGTATCCAGCCTCGAAGCCCTTGCGCTCGGCGAACACGCGCTGAGCCAAAATGTCCCTCTCGTTCATCTTGTCAATCTCGTATTTAAGTTTCTTATCCTTGTCGAACGCCGCCACCTCGCACGCCTCGGCGAGTCGCCTGGAGATACCTCCGGCCTCCTCGATCCACTCCGGAATCTTCTGGAAGCCTCCGCTGTTCCTGAATATGTAGAACAGCCTGTCGGACTCCGTCACGCACTCCTCCAGCGTCTTGGTGAACAGCGCCAGCTCCACAAAGATAACACTAATTGTCTGATCCGCAACCATTCCGGTGCGTTTTTCGGCGAACCGCCAGTAGGAGATGAAGTGGTCGGTGTCCCACAGCGACTCGTCATCGTGCCTCAGGCGGTAGTTCAGGAAAGAGACCACATAGACAGGGTGGAGCTTCCCGTACAGTTCCCCCTCCGACAGCTCCAGATGGTACAGCCCCGACGCATAATAGACACACCGCTCGAAGAAACTGTCCTCTTCCGCGGCTTGCATCTCCACGATGAACGTCCTGTCGTCCTTGTCCACGCAGACCAGATCCAGCACCGTCTTCTTCCCGTAGATCACATCCTGTTGCTGCTCGCGGTCGGAATATTCCTTGATATCCTCAATCCTCGCCTCCGGAGGGAGAATCTGGTTCAGCACCCCGATGAGGATGTCCTTGTTGTCCCTGTCCGCGAACACGGCCTTGAATCCCACATCGCTCCGCAGATTCACGAACGGAGCGAGCTCTTGTCGATTTTCTTTACGATACATAGTTCAAATTTTGAATAAATATTTGAACCGCAATAGTACCTATGTTTGATATCC
>DCCQ01000079.1 GCA_002314195.1 Bacteroidales bacterium UBA1077
GAATCCTGTGCCTTTCACAAGGGTTACCCTGACTCCCGCCATCTTGTGCGCGAACGACAGCCTCACGATCCTGTCGGTCGGGGCAGCATTCTCCGCCTTCCCCCACAGAAAGTCAGAGGCTTCGTAACCTCCCAATTTACCGTTCAACGCCTCCGTGCTCTGATCTTTCTGAACCTCGAAAGCATATTCATTGACATTCTCGACCGACGCGTAAGGATAGTAGCCATAGACGTCAATGTGCGTCTCCTTATCCTTCCAGTAGATGTCACGGTCGGAAGTCCATTTGTAGGCTGCCTCGTCGAAGGTAAACTTGACGTTGTCCGCCCGGTTTCCGTTGTTTCTCAATGTTCCCGCCGAGCCTCCGTCATAGTCCACGATGTAGACTCCGATCTGGTCCTTGTCCGCGAACCCGGAGTCGTTGGCCCTTGTCTGATAGACCTGCGAGATTTCGCCGGAAATGGTGATAAGCCCTGGCTCATCGTCATCAGGCTCGGGTCGGAAACTGTCTTCCTCCACACTGCAGGCGGCCAGTCCGGTCAGGATTGCTGCCGCCACTATGTAATGATATGCTCTTTTCATCAATATTCTTTCGCTTATTCAACTGATCCGCCGTAGTCGATGTCATCGGTCTCCCACGGTCCGATGCCGATGTTGATCCCCTCGCCGGTGCGGTTGACAACCACCGAGCAGGTGTGCTGCCTGCCGGATTTCAAGTCGATGGATGTTTTCAATGAATATGAATTCGTGCCGACCTTGATCTTGACAAGCTCCGAGCCGGAGACCTTTTGAGGCACGACAAGGGCTTTGAATATCCCCGCTCCGACCTGCATAGGCTTCATTTCCATGGCATTTCCGTCAGCGGTGACCGTACCTTCAGACAGATTGATGAGGGAGGATGTCTTCAGTCCGCAGAGAGTCACTTCGGCATCCTTGATGTCATCCTCTTTCCAACCGGTTCCGGCCTTCAACTTGACAATCAGGCAACTCATGTTGTGATTGACAGTGATGACCACCGGGTCCGGAGTAGGGGAGACCCCGTCGACCTTTCCCCACATTAGATCCGACGCCTTATAGCCGCTCTCTGAGCTCTGGTCTTGACTGACCTGAAACTGGAACGCTGTGATTGATGACACAGAGGACGTGTAAGGATAGTAGCAGAAGAAATCCGCCTTGGTTGTCGCATCAAGCCAGTAGATCTCTTTTCCGGCTTTCCATTTCGTGCCGTCAAAAGTGAACTTGCAGTTATCAACATGGTTTCCGCCAAGTTGGAGACTCTTAGGCTCATTGACAACGAACAGCCCGACATTGTCACCGGTCTCGAACGCATAGTCGCTAGCCCTGGTCACAGCCGTTGCGATCCGGATAGGGACCAATTCCGGTTCCGGTTTCGGCTCTGGGGTAGGTTTCGGCTCTTCAGTCTTTTTGCAGGATCCTATAACAACCAGCGTCATTATTAGCAATGCGAGTTTTTTCGTTACCTTATTCATATTAGTGTTTATCACATTGGAATAGTCAATGCCGACTGCAAAGATTGGATAAATAATCGATAGTATCAAGTTCATTTCGCTTTACGTCAGTATTTTTCCAACGTTTCTTAGCGGCCCGATCTGAGAGCACAGGCTTTGGCGAATTGAGAGAAATATCTGTCTGATGGCGCTATCGCATTGTTGTCCTCGGAAAGATATTCTTCGCAGAATTGGTCTCTTGCCATAAGGAGCTCTCTGAGCATTGAATCTCTGGATGACAGGGAAGCATTGGTGCGTCCTGTTTCGATTGTGAGATCGAATAAGTCGAGGGCTCGGATAAAGGCGTTTTTGGCCAGTGTGGTGTTTCCCTTTTGTTTCCATTTCAAAGTACGCCCTACCTCGCTTCCAATGTTGGCCATCTGCGATATGAAGTCCATCGCCGTCCATTTATCCTTGTCAGGTTTCGCTGGAAGAGATGTCGTTGTCATTTGATAAGATTATTGACTATTGAACGAATTTGACTGCGTATCGCATCGTCTTCCACATTCCTGCTGAAATTGTTTCTTCGAGGGCTTATGTTAATCAGTGAGTCGAATTCAATGAAATCGTCTCCTTCGACATCTGGATACAAGTTGATTCCCCACAGTGATTTCTGATCAGAACCGTCCTCAAGTAAGAACTTTTCCAAATCAGAATGCAGTTCGGCATCCAGTGCCATAATTCGCCTGTCGATGTCCACAACTCCTTTGATCATTTCACCGTAGAAGTTCTGTGCCATCTCTGCTAACATCTTCCTGCTTATGGCTTGATTGATTATTGTCATGATGCTCGCAATCTTTCTGAATACAAACCTACGCAAAAAAAATGATTTCTCAATTCATCAATTACGAAATGCCGCTAAGATCCAGCTTATAGACATGTTCGTTATCCTTGCTATTATTTTTAAGGAACATCAGCATGTATATAGTACCTATGTTTGATATCCAAATAAAATTGGAGTGATATGTGACGGTCACTTGAATTGAAAGATTGCCATCGCAGAAAACCATCCCTCTCTTAAATCCATAATTAGTGACCTTCAGCACATTGTCCATAGCACTATGTCTAATGTAGTCTTTGCCAGACTTGATCTCGATCTCAATCTTAACTTTTGCCGGGTGTGTCGGATTAATGTACTGGTTGAGGCGGGTCTAAGTTGATATTATACTGTAAGAGCCATTTCCAGACCGGCATTATTTCAATGACACCGATCTCATCCTCGACAGCGCCAGACTCTTCATTTGTGAGTATCAGACGTCGCTTGCAAGAATGTACCTTGGGAAACTTTTTAAGAGCGTTCACCTCACGTACAAACGTCTCATTGGATTGTGACATACTATATGATACTTGTATGGCCAATTTGTCCTCAGGTATATAGAAATCGACTTCAATCCTTTCGTTATAGAAGAAAACCCGCTCATTGTCGGGGTCGTGTCCATATTTTCTGAAAAGGGCAAGTGCGACGGTGTTTTCAGGCAGCGATGCCTCTCCGTTAAGGAGAAACAGGTTAAGCACACCGTTGTCGATGAAATAGTACTTGCATGAAGTTTCTCTTTCCGCGAATGATGCGGAGATATTTCTTAGACGTAACAGCAGCCATGAGGATTCGCAGCTCTCAATGTATTTACTGACAGTGGGCATTGTTATCTTTCCACTGACCGAGGATAGTATATGTGACAATGAGTGTGTCTTTGCTGATCATCTATTCCTCGCCAATTCAAGTTAATAGTG
>DCCQ01000023.1:0-11074 GCA_002314195.1 Bacteroidales bacterium UBA1077
GGACTCTACCGTGAACTCGAAGATGTCACCGGTCAAGGCCAGAGCAACATCCCGTTTTGGAAGCGGTGGGGCCACAGCAAGGAACTTGAATCCCTTGTCTTTCCCCTCCCAGAGCATCTGACGGGCAGGTTCCCATTCACCGGAAGTATTCTTGGTGAACTTGGTGTTGGTGTAGGAGTACCTGCTGTTCTCGCTATGGATGAAGAGGTCGAACTCCTTGAGGCTTTCCGTAGTGTAGGAACCCCTGGTCTGTGGGGCCACCTCAGGATTGACCCTTACCACCGGATCGAAGGGCGTCTCTGGAGCGGAGGCCTTGCTGCAGCCGATGGCGACTGCGGCAAGGGCTGCCAAAATGAATATGGAAGTGTTGATTCTCATGATTGATCCTGTGTTAGATTAGTCAAGAGCCTCGCCACCTTCAATGGTCTCGCCATCGACCCAATTGTTGATCTTCACCGTGCCAAGATCAATCTGATCACGTCCTACAATGAGATTAATTGTCGTTACCTTGCCAGACTCAAACTTGAAATCAGTGCCGCGAGTGTAGGTGTATCCTTTGCTGCTGCCCTCACTCTTCACAGTGATCACAATGGTGTTGACACCACTCTGAGGAATTAATATTGACTCGAACGACTCATCTTTCTTTATCATCGGAACAGCAAGCGCGGACTCGCGATCAGTTCCTGCCGTTACCGTTTTGGTCAAGTAGTTGACCTTGGCTGTGGTGGCCACATTCTTGAATTCAACTTTCTCAACAACCTTTCCCACGACATCCCACTGGTTACGGAAATCAAGATTCACCTTCACCTTCGCCATCACGTGATCGAAAGTAAGATTGACCGGATTATCGCTCGCAATTTTGCCGGAGAACTCAGTGGCGATGAGAAGGTCACTTGCTTCCTGATCAGCGACGTTCAAGTTGTAATCCGCTGAAGTGAGATCCGCGACTGACGAGGCATCCTTCGGGTAGACTCCAATAAAGAAATGCTCATCGACCATATTCTTCCAGAGCATCTGAGGAGTCGCCACCCATTTCGAACCGGTTTCCAACTTGTTTATAGAGTTATCCACCACTCTGTCAGCGGCTGCCGGAGCGGCATTCTTGTCACCTGTCCAGGCATAGACGCTGATCTCGTCACCGACCTCGAAGACCTGATTGCCCTCACCGTCCGCGGTGACACGTGACATCCCACCGATGTTGGTGGAAACGGAGATGTATTCCGGCTTCTGAGACTCGCTGCGTTCCTTGTTGCAGCTTGGCAAAGCCATTGCCACGGCTCCCACGAGGGCAAGATAAAGAACTGATTTTTTCATGTTGTTTGTGTTTTATTTTAATTACTAATATTCAATAATATTTTAATATTCAATAGAAACTTAATATTCAATGGCATATTGCCAAATAAGTCAGTCATTCCGGTTTGGTCGCCATGGCTATTCGTCCGGGTTCAGAATCTCTCCGTTGACCACCCATCCTTCGGTCCAGTCATTGATCTTGTAGGGATAGACGATCATGTTCGCCCGCATCTCGCTGTACTTCATCGTGAGTATGTACTTTCCCGACGGACGCATTGGCGGAGCAAGAATGGTGCATTCGAGTACATTCCCTCCGGTAAGTGTTATTGCAAGGTATATTATCGTCGCCTCGCTTCTTCCGGTCGAAGGCATCAGCCGCAAGACCGGAGTGGAGATGACGCCACCGTCCTCATGTGCCTGAGGAAACGTGATGGACCGGACCTCCTCATCCGTGGCCAAGCCGTACAGACCATCGGAATCCTTTCTGGCCGGATACACTCCCGAAGCGTTGGACCGTACCGTAGCCTTGACGCTTGTACCGGCAGGCGCGCCTGATATCTTCAAAGAGAGTTCGGACAGGACACGACGGATCTCGGAATTGACAATCTTGCTCTTGTCGTCCTCAACGACCACCTCGTTCACTCCGTAAAGGGCATGTGACGGGGAGGCCAACGGATCCTCAAGTCCGAAAATGAGGTCTTGGGCGACTGTCGGACTCTCTGCCCATGTGAAAGGCTCCACAAGATTCACAGCCGTGACAAAAAGGTAGCGGCCCGGATCCAGAAAGAAGCGCTGGAGAGCAAGTTCCGAGGCGGAGTGGCAGGCATGGCTGCCCACCAGGCTTCCTCCGTCATTGAATATCCACAGTTTTGTGTCGCCTATCGTCACCTCACCCTTGTCAGCCTTATCGGCAAAACTCAATGCCACGCTGACACTGCCGTTCTCATCAGTGTGAAACTTTCCGCAGGAGGAAAGATAGATCGCGGCCATGAAAAGCGCGGTCACAATAAATATGTTTTCTTTGATTGTCATCTTCTTATCTGTAAAGTTACTCTGCCACGCCTGTCCGACGACCCTGTTTCCCGGCACCGAATCTGACACCGAACCTGACACCGTTCTCCCATAGCATGTCAAGGCTGTGCTGATGCTCCGGCATCCCGTCAAGCCTCTTGCCGGCAAGGCATGTCAGCCCGGAATACACAGAGACTTCCAGATTCCTCTGGAAAGACCTTCTGATCAGGACACGTCCGCCGCCGCCGAAATTCCAGCAATGGTCTTTCTTCGCCACAGTCTCACCCGTGGCGATCACACTGATGTCAGCCTTGGAAGACATTGCGGAAAAAGCCGGGGACAACTCCACAGCCCAAGGGCTGTCCTTTGTTCCGTTGAAAAAACCAAGAACATTCACATTCACTCTGGCATCCATGCGGACAAAAGAGACAGAGCTCTTGAGTTCCGAATAATTCCATCCGGCAATATCGACAACCGGCGCCTCGTAGCGTATGCCGTCAAAGCCAAGCCAATATCCTCGCTCCACGCAGCATTCTCTGGCGGAAAGACCGGTCTGGCCCGCGGACACCGCGACCTCTGTAGAGACCACAGCTCCGAATCTCCGCCCTGCATAAGCGCCCAATCCCCACCCGGCCCTGGTCTTGTCGGAGCCGAAGGAAGAGAACGTGCCAAAACCAAACGGGACTTCGCCGCTGATTCCGGCGAACCAACCTTGCCGGAGATCCTGTGCGGGAACCGAGAAAAGAGAAATAGCCAGCAAAGCGCAGCTGCAGACGAGGAAGCGTTTCATCAAATATTACAAGTTTTTAAGAGATTGATTCACTGCCGATGAAGCACACCATCAGTGAAATATTCAAATTATACAAAGGTAAGGTCAATTCCCTCTTAAAGCAAGTGTTTTGGTCGACCTTTTGTTCCCCTGACGCGAAGTCCGCCGAAAAATCGCGTTCCTTTAACGAGAGGCATGTTTCTTTAACGAGAACACCACTGAAACAAGTCATTGAATATATGCACATTTCCGACACAGACTCCATTTCATTCCACAGGTAATGCCGCCAACCGGGGAAAACCGCCTGTCCCCACCCGCATTTCCAAAGACTCATGCGCCACGTCAAGGCGTGTCAGTTGCTTTACAGCTTTGCCAATACGTACTTCTTCGGAGGCTTACCTTATGCTTTTCAAAGCACGGACACGGAGATGTGCTTCTGACAGCCTCCAGAGGCAGATTGTTGTGGCTGCCCCCCCTTGTTAGGGAATAGGGTCAGGCACACGAATCAGCCTCTCAACCCACCTCAAGGCATCCACCCGTGCCTGTGGGTTGCAAACAGCCGGCCTCAATAGGCTCTGCGACCGGTGAACAAGAATATGACTTTGATTTTTCGGCAAAGTTATATCACACTAGCATCAACTAACAGTCATGCCTTGTCGGATGCTAACACTGACATCCCACTCGTGCCAGTTGCATTGCATCTTTGTCAATTTGCATTTCTTCGGAGACTTACGTTCATGCCGAGCATACTACCACAAAAAAAAGGCGGCTGCTTGTGCGCGCAGTCGCCTTTTTTTGATATTGCCTCGTATGATTATTTCTTCTTACCCTCTAACACAAGGTCATCAACACGAGCATTCTGAGCATTCGGATTTGTTATTGTGATCGTGAATGATTTTACTCCAGAAGGTACGGCAAGGGTGAACTCCTTGCCTTTGACAGTAGCGGTTGCGGTCACACCATCAGAACATGTGACTGTGAGGTAATCCTTATTACATTTATAAGAGAATTTCAAATCACCCGTCTTTCCCTTCAAATCAGATATCTTAATGGCAAGAGAACCCTTGTTCTTGCCTACTAAGATTTCCGGGGTGACACCACCAGCCAAAGCTTCCGCATAAATTTTAGTACCGTTTCCAGTACAAGTGTAAGGATCTTTAGGCACATCATTAGCCTTGTAAGAACTCCAATCCTCAGACCAGATTGTCTCATACTCTGGCTCCGGTTCAGAGCTGCCAGCCACATGGCTAACATAATAACCACTTACCATCTGAGCTGCTTTTTTGTACTCGCCCCTCTTGCCTATGACCGTAAGGATGTCACCGACCTTCAAGCCGATCTTCTCGATAGCAAGGCCACCTTCCGCAGGTTTCATACGGAATATATACAAAGAATTGCCCTCGTCATCAGAGATTGTCAAAGTGGCATTCTTGTAAGGAGCGCTGATTTCTTTGATGTTGGTGATTTTACCAATAACAATATAGTCAACATCAGAAACTTCATGCTCAAGGAACTCTTTGATTGTCGCTGGTGTGTAGTGGATATGAGACTCGTAGACACCATTGATCATGCGGGCGGAACCGTTATTATCACCTCGCTGACCAATGACGGTGAGTTTGTCGCCCACACCTATGTTCAAATCTGTGATTTTCTTACCCTCGGATGGTTTCATTCTGTAAACAAAGACAGAATTACCAAGAGGATCAGAAAGAGTGACGCCAGCATTGCCATACTTCTCATCAACCGAGATATTTGTGACAGTTCCTGTAAGGCGGTACTGTGCTGGGCTGACGGCAGCAGCAAGGAATTCACTTACCGATACAGTAAGGATAGATCCTTTCTGATCAAGTGTGGTCTGAGCAGTATAGGTCTTAGTACCAGAAACAGTGTTGAATGTGAGGTCCGCGGTGCGGTCGCCGAGAGCGTTGGCGGAAACATTGAAAGTTACAACGCCACTATTGCCCGAAGTCTCAACAGAAGTAACAGAAAGCCAAGATTGCGCATCGGCAGGAACGTTCACTGAAAGGCTGGTGCCTTTGCAGGTCAGATAAGCCTTAACAACACCACCTTCAAGCGCCAAAGGCTCCGTATAACGGACAAATTCTTCCGCATTTGAACCCTTTACAGTTACAGAATCAACCTTAATGAGTGACTTCTCTATGCTTATGACACTCACATCCACGAGTTCTACGGTTTCATTGTAAGTCGTCCTCGGACCTTCAACGGTAACGACATCACCTATCTCAATGCCGAGGCTAAGAAAGTTCTTTGCATTGCCACCGGCATCAAGTGTTCCATAGACATAAGCCTCACCTGTACCATCATCAATGTACATGTTGCCATAGGTGGTGTTAACGATTTTCGTGACTGTTCCCTTAATACGATAAGACTTGCCATCCTCTCCTTCCTCATTGAACTTTTTACAGGAAATGATAGGGAGCTCTACTTTCTCTGTCATTTGAATGACATTAATCACCTGAGACTCCTCACGGCAATTGATGTAAAGTTCTGCCGTAAGCGTCGAGGTTGCGGCTCCGGCCTTAAAGGTAACTTCCGTCTCTCCATCCAAGCCGGAATCAGGTGTGACCTCCAACCATTCCGGGATATCACCAAAAGACCAAGCGTACCTGGCACGGACAGTAATCGTCTGGGTACCACCTTCGGCAGGAAGGGCGATGTAAGATGATGACACCCTTAATCCATCAAGATGGGTTTCAATGTCATCTTCGCAGCCCACAGCGAAAGTCAAAGCGGCGACAAGGGCGGTGAAAATATACTTGAGTTTCATAGATTCTTAACATTAAATTAGTTGAACATGTATTTGATTCCGATGGACGCTGACCAGCACTGGCCAATATCGTGGTAAGGGACAAAAGTCTCTACACTGCCATTATAAGCCTTGGATGTAGAGAATGTGGCATAGCCATCGGCATCCACACCTTCATACTTGAGAATTTTCCCCTCATTCAAAGCCGAATTCATATACTTTGACACGCCCCATTTAGAGTTGAATAGATTGAGGATATTCTTGACATCAAGGCTAAGTTGAAGGACATTGGTCGTCTTTCCGATATTGACCTTGAAATCATGCTTATAACTGAAGTCCACCTTATGAACCCAAGGGGAATAAACACTGTAGGCCTCGGCGTATTTTCCCTGACGCTTGCTCAAATACTTATCCTTGTGAACATAATCCATGAAGCGGTCACGGTCGTCCTCAGACAAGAAACGGAATTCGTTCTTTGCGACTTCATCATCGGTAGGGACGTAGATGGCATCAACCTTAAAGCCATCCCCATTCATATCATTAGAGGTTGTATATGCATAATTGTAACCGCCCCTCCAAGCCTCGTATATGAAACTGAAGTGATTGCCAGACTTGTCGTTGTGCGTTACAGAAGCGACAACACGATCAGGAGTCACATACTGTGAGTTATGAAGTCCAGGATCATTAGGTCCATTGACCGTAGCCATATAGTTAAGCACGGAAGACGCGTTGGAGCCAGGCATACCAGTCAGTTCCTTAGAAGCCGTGTGAGTATAAGCTGCCATGAGGCTGAGACCCTCTACAGGAGTCATGTTGACAGTAATGTTGGCTGAATAACCATAACCCTTGCTGGTGTTTTCAAGAACATAAGAATTAGGTATTGGTGTTGTCTTGCCATCCTTCACATAAGTATACCTATAGTTCTGATAAATAGGACGGTTATCAGCACCATTGAATCTTGGGAATCCATCCGTGCTCTTTACACTCCAGTCCCTTAGGCAGACCCCATTGATTGTCTTGTTGAAGATGCCTTCAGCCGTAACGGTGAAAGGGAATGAGGTCGGGAATTGATAATCAACGGCAAGGGATGTTTTCCAAACCTGAGGCATCTTGAATTTAGGATCAACCGCTGCAATCTCCGATGGAACTGTGCCATCTTCCGGCTTGATGGTGCTTGGATAGCCCATAGAGACCAATTTGTCAAGCAATTCCTTACGATTGAGAATCTTACCCGCGAACTGCGACATATCAGTCTTAGTGCTGCCCTGTGCACCATCAACACTAAGTTTAGCCTGATACTGTACCATTCCTGAGTTTGTTGGCATATTTGTGAAGAACACAAGCGGAAGACGGCCAGAGAACAGACCTGTACCACCACGAACCTTAAGGCTCTTATTACCTAAAACATCCCACGTAAAACCGATACGAGGTGAAAAGGTCAGAGCGGCCGAAGGCCATTTGCCCGTGTCAATATGCTTTCCGTTGTAGTCAAGATCGTAAATTGCCTGATTGGTTATAAGATCCTGATTGTCAAAGAAGAGCCCATCGAGACGCAAACCATAAGTAAGTTTGAAATTGTCAGTCACAGACCAGTCATCCTGAGCATAAGCGCCAAACTTATTAAACCGCACACGCGCTGCCGGATTTGCCTCACCATCGTAACCATAGGTCAAACAAACAATTTGAGGAGCACGCTCGTTCAAGAAATCATCCAAACTAGCATAACGATAG
Organism: Bacteroidales bacterium UBA1077; assembly: GCA_002314195.1. Taxonomy (GTDB): domain Bacteria; phylum Bacteroidota; class Bacteroidia; order Bacteroidales; family UBA932; genus Cryptobacteroides. The sequence continues at coordinate 7,572 of DCCQ01000023.1, forward strand.
TAACCAGTTCCGTTTCTCATGTAAGAGTTATCGGCCATCTGATACTCATAACTAAGGCCGAACACAGCCTTATGATTACCGTTGTAGTAGGTAAGGTCATCCTTAGCGGTGATCACATTATTGTGGACACCATTGTTCCATGTGAAGAGTTCGTAGCCAAGAGCCATATAGTTATCATCACCCTCCGCCAGATCTTCACCATTTGGAGCTTTCTGGCCACCATCAAGGATATCGATGAACGGGAAGTCCGAAGAAGTTGATCCTCGACCATCATCAAGCTTTGAATATGTGGCGAGGAATTGGTTGGATAGTTTGTCGCTCAAACGGCTGTTGAGATCAACAGACCAAGAGTTCACCAAATTGTCTGAAGAATACATTGAATTGGCAAAAGACATAGAATATTCCGACATTCTATCATTAGCACCTCTGACACCGCCATCCATAGAAGTTCTGTTAGGAGCCTGCCACCCCCTGTTCAAAGTATGATTATAGCGCAATGCGAGATGATGCATATCATTGATGTTCCAATCAATGCGGGCAAGGATCTTTCTGTTGCTCTCATCAGCAGGGAAATTAGTATAGGATCCAGTGTCATAACCATATCTTTCCTTTACAAAATCAGACACTTTCTGAAGATCGTCCAATTTAGTGCGTGAAATATAAGAATCGGCATCACCTTTCCCATCCTCAGATCCTCTCCAACGGTTAACCACAGTAGGGGTCTTGGAATATTCATAGTTCACGAAAAAGAACAACTTATTCTTTATGATAGGACCGCCCAAAGTCATACCGTAAATCGTGTTACGGTCTTTATCTCTCGCTCCCGCGACAGTCTCTCCGTCAATGGTGTCACCACGCATATTCTCGTTCTTATGATAAATGTATGCGGACCCCTTGAATGTGTTGGTACCAGACTTGGTGATGGCGTTCACTCCACCTCCGATGAAGTTGGTCTGACGCACGTCATAAGGAGAGATAACAACCTGCATCTCTTCTATGGCATCAATTGATATAGGAGAACCGCCACCTGGAAGACCAGAATTCAGACCGAAGTTGTTGTTGAAGTTCGCTCCGTCAACGGTGAAGTTGGCGGTACGGCCATCAGTTCCCACGAAACTCATCCCGTTTCCTCCGTAAGGGGAAAGTCTGGTCACGTCGGTGATGCTTCTGCTGACGGTCGGGAGAGCGGTGATCTGGGCGTTGTTGATGTTGGTCGCGGCACCGGTCTTCTCCACTGAGAACTTTGAGTTCGCGGAGGAAACAACAACTGCTTCGGAAAGCATCTGGCTGTCATCCTTCAGCGAAGCGTTAAGGCTGTAGGACTCGGCGAGCTGGAGGGTGACATCAGTGAATGTCACGGTCTGGTAGCCAAGGCAGCTTACCTCAACCTTGTAAGGGCCACCTGAACGCATACCGTTGATCGCATAACGGCCTTCAGCGTTGACAACAGCGTAGTACTGTGTACCCGATGGGGTGTGAACCGCAACCACTGCGGCGCCAGGAACCGGGGCACCATTGGCGTCTGTAACCTTACCGTTCAGTGAAGACGTGGTCACCTGCGCGAAAGCCGTGATTCCGACAAGGACTGCAACCAATGCGGCAAATCCTTTTTTGAGTAATTGAACCATAGATTTGTTAATAATAAAGTATTGAATTAAATGTTTTTCGCACCAACCATTCAACTTGCGAAATTAACACTTTTTCTCCGGTTCAGAAAATATATTTTAGTTACATTACAATTACAGTTGAAGATTGTAATGGTTTACATGGTAAAAGGATGACCGGCATTCGTTCCGGAAGGTCTCCCGGCCGATGAATATTCAACCGTGGATATTCAACAGCCAAGAAACTTTTGGATATTCAAAAAAAGTAGTACCTTTGCACTTGGAAAATGTGGAGAGATTTGCCTGCTTGCAACCACACTAAAAAATGCTAAAAATTTCATATTGTGTTTTTGGTGTATCTCCACGTATTCCGCATACGCTGGAGTTTTTTGTTTTCGCACGGTGAGCCTCGGTCTAACATGGCACAGCAAACAGTGGCCAACGAGAATGCCATCATGGCGGAATGATTGAAAATTATAAATATAACACATTATGAATTACTTATTTACAAGCGAATCCGTTTCCGAAGGCCATCCGGACAAGGTGGCCGATCAGATCTCAGACGCCGTCCTGGACGAGTTTCTCCGTCAGGATCCGGAGGCCAAGGTGGCATGCGAGACTTTCTGCTCGACTGGCTTGGTTGTCATCGGAGGCGAGGTCCGCTCCGAGGATGCCTACGTGGACATCCAGAAGGTTGTGCGCGGCGTGATCAACCGCATCGGCTATAACAAGGCCGACTATATGTTCGACGGCAACTCCTGCGGAGTGCTCTCGGAAATCCACGAGCAGAGCCAAGACATCAACCGCGGCGTCGTGCGAGAGAATCCTGAAGACCAGGGTGCCGGCGACCAGGGAATGATGTTCGGCTACGCCTGCCGGGACACGGAGGACTATATGCCTCTCCCTCTCTACCTCTCGCAGATCGCCCTTCAGGTGCTGGCGGACATCCGCCACAACACCCCGGAACTGATGCCTTACCTGAGGCCCGACTCAAAGTCTCAATTTACCATTGAATATGACGGATCACACCATCCGGTGCGTGTCCACACGATCGTCATCTCCACCCAGCACGATGACTTCGTGGCCGAAGAGCTTGGGTACATATCCTACGCTGAGGCCGTCCGTCAGTTCGGCCAGGACAAGGTGGATCAGGCTATGCACTACAAGATCGAGGCTGATGTCAGGAATATCCTCCTGCCGAAGTTGAAGGCGGCCCTCAACCCTCAGACCGCGGCCCTGTTCAAAGACGATTTCATCCTGCACGTCAATCCGACAGGCAAGTTCGTGATCGGAGGCCCTGCTGGAGACACCGGTCTCACCGGCAGAAAAATCATTGTGGACACCTATGGCGGCAAGGGTGCGCACGGAGGCGGAGCATTCTCCGGAAAGGATCCGAGCAAGGTGGACCGCTCCGCGGCCTATGCGGCAAGGCACATAGCAAAGAATATGGTCGCGGCGGGAGTCGCCCAGGAGATGCTCGTCCAGGTCGCCTACGCCATCGGTGTGGCAAGACCTGTGAGCATATTCGTGGACACTTACGGCACAGGCATCGTGCCTGACGTACAGATCGCCCGCAAGATCGAGGAACTCTTTGACCTCCGTCCGGCCGCGATCATCCGCAAGTTCGAGCTCAAGAACCCGATCTACGAGCCGACAGCCGCCTACGGCCACTTCGGCCGCAAGCCATACACCAAGGCCGTGAAGGTCGGCAAGCCAGGCTGCCAGACCGATAAGCTCGTCCTGTTCTTCGGCTGGGAAAAGCTAGACGCCGTGGACGCCATCAAAAAAGCTTTCGGACTCTAATAACTATCTTCAGGCCAGAAACATTTTGTCTTGTTTCATGTATTTTGCTCGATAATGTCAGCATCGCGGACAGAAGAAAAGTCATTCCCGAATTTT
>DCCQ01000023.1:11122-30953 GCA_002314195.1 Bacteroidales bacterium UBA1077
AAAATTCGGGAATGACTTTTCTTTGGCCGCCTCCGCACAATGTCGCTCCGGCTCTTCGACAGCTCAGTGACCACAGACTCTACGGGCACTTCGGCAGGCTACTTTTCGCGTCCGGTACAGTCCGGTACAGTCTACTTTTCGCGTCCGGTACAAACAGAGGGACAAAAATTTCGGGGACAGACCGAAATTCGCATATTCAAATTTAGGGGACAGCCGGAATTTATCGAATAAAAATTTGCGGGACAGCAGGAATATTCCTAACTTAGCATCACTAAATCAACTATTTATGTCCAAAAGAATATTCAAAAGAAAAATTTACGATAAATTGCTGGCGTGGAAACGAGAAAATGACGGGGCTTCCGCTCTTCTGGTTGAGGGAGCGCGGCGTGTTGGCAAGTCAACCATTGTTGAGCAATTCGCACAAAACGAGTACGAATCGTATATCCTGATTGACTTCAACAAAGCACCCATAGCAATAAAGTCTCTTTTCGAAGACATTATGGACTTGGACTATTTATTTATGGTCTTACAGCAGACATACCATAAGACTCTTGTCAAGAGAAAGTCCGTCATCATCTTTGACGAAGTCCAAAAATGCCCATTGGCACGCCAGGCAATCAAATATTTGGTACAGGATGGTCGTTATGACTACATAGAGACCGGCTCCCTTATCAGCATAAAGAAAAACACTGAAAACATTACCATCCCAAGCGAAGAAGACAGCATCCAGATGTATCCTATGGATTTTGAGGAATTCCGCTGGGCTCTTGGAGACGATGTCACTATGCCGATGCTTCATAAATTTTGGGAGATGGACAAGCCGCTTGGCCCTGCTCACAGAGAGACTCAGAAAGGACTGCGACTGTATATGCTTGTCGGAGGAATGCCGCAGGCCGTCAATGCTTATCTTGACACCAACAACATGAGGAAAGTCGATGCCGCGAAGCGTAAGATCATAAAACTCTACGCCGATGACTTCCGCAAGATAGATCCAAGCGGCCGCATAACAAGACTGTTCCTCTCCATCCCCGGTCAACTCAACAAAAAGGCTGCGCATTTCCAAGCTACTACAGTGTTGAGCAATGCGGAAAGTGAAAAGGCTCTTCAACTACTCTCAGACCTCGAAGACAGTAAGACCGTTAATTTCGCCTACCATACTGATGACCCTAATGTCGGTATGGAACTGTCGCGAGACAACTCCAAATACAAAATATTCGTTGGAGACACTGGCCTATTCATAACAATGGCCTTTTGGGACAAGGCTTACACAGAGAACGTAATATACGACAAACTGCTCAGTGACAAACTTTCCGCAAACCTCGGCTATGTATATGAGAATCTCATCGCCCAGATGTTCACAGCATCAGGGAACAAACTCTTCTACTACACTTGGCCAAAAGACGAGAAGCACAATTATGAGATCGACTTCCTTCTTTCACGTGGAACCAAGATTGTCCCAGTCGAAGTCAAATCCTCAGGATATAAAACACACGCATCATTGGATGCCTTCTGCAAGAAATTTTCTTCCCGCATTTCGGAAAGGTATCTTATCTACACAAAGGACCTGTGCAGAGATGGTCAGACAAGGATGGTTCCCGTCTATATGACGCCGATCCTATAGCCAAGCCTAATTCATTGTTGTCAATGCAGTTACTTCGCAACTAACAAAAAAACAAAACGAAACTCCGCAACTTTTTAGTGATTTACTCCGCAACTTTTAGGCATAACACTCCGCAACTTTTAGATGAACAACAGAGGCTAAATTTCGGGGACAGCCGGGATTTTGCGCCGAAAAATTTACGGGTCAGTAGGGGTTTCCGTATCTTAAAGATCATGAATCAATCTCTTACGCTGAAAGAAAATCATATTGAGATTTTCGCTCGATAATGTCAGCATCGCGGACAGAAGCCCAGTGACCGGCGCTATTCCCCGCGGTCAAGCTCCCGGCGGAGGTCTTTCTCTTTGATGGAGGCGCGCTTGTCATAGACTTTCTTGCCTCGGGCGAGGGCGATGACAAGCTTGGCGAGGCCGTCCTCATTGATGAACAGCTTGGTGGCGACGATGGTAAGGCCTTTCTCTTTTACGGCCTGGTGCAAATGCCGGAGTTCACGCTTGGTCAGAAGGAGCTTGCGGTCTCTCATCGGCTCGTGCTGTCCCCATGAACCCCAGAAGTACTGGGCCACATTCATGCCCTTGACAAACAACTCGTTGCCGACGAAATAACAGAACGAATCGACCAGCGAAGCCTTGCCCATACGGATAGACTTTATCTCAGTGCTGACCAAGGATATTCCCGCTACATAGGTTTCAAGGAACTCATAGTCGAACGAGGCCCGGCGGTTGCGTATCTCAACTTTATATTCTTTCTGCTTTGGCATATTCAAAATTCATTTATTGCGAATCACTGCCTCTACAGCAAACCTGTCCACAGAATTTCCCGGGGCACAGCGAAGCGGTGATGACATTCATTGCCCACAAACCTAATAGTCGCACACCAAGGATTGTGGTGCAAAGATAATCACTTTTCTTGGTGTTGCGGCCAAAATTGATTAAGTTTGTCAATTACTCCCATTCAGGGAAGAATACACTGCAACCGGCAAATAACAACTCACCGAGGATTTGACGATTAGTTAATGTTCAATATTATGAAAAGGCAACTCATACTGGCGGTAGCTACCGTCATCACGCTATTCCTGACAGGAGCTTGCGGGAAGTACAAGTACGAGACAGTCAAGGGAGATCCGATGAACACGAAGATCTACACTCTCGACAACGGACTCAAGGTTTATATGACCGTCAACAAGGAGACTCCGCGCGTGCAGACCTACATCGCCGTCAAGGTAGGCAGCAAGAACGACCCGAAGGAGACCACAGGACTCGCCCACTACCTTGAGCACCTGATGTTCAAAGGCACAGAGAACTTCGGAACCTCCGACTACGCCGCCGAGAAGCCGATGCTCGACTCGATCAAGGCACTGTTCGAGGTTTACCGCACAAAAACCGATCCCGAGGAGCGCAAAGCCATCTACCATCAGATCGACTCAATCAGCTACGAAGCCTCCAAGATCGCCATTCCTAATGAATATGACAAACTGATGGCCGTCATCGGAGCCGACAACACCAACGCCTTCACTTCCAACGACATGACCGTCTATCAGGAGGATATTCCTTCCAACGAGATAGACAACTGGGCCAAGATTGAGGCCGACAGGTTCATGCATCCGGTGATCCGCGGGTTCCACACCGAACTGGAAGCCGTCTATGAGGAAAAGAACATGAGCCTCACCCAGGACAACCGGAAGGCTATGGAAGCCCTCGACCTCGCCCTCTTCCCTCACCATCCTTACGGACTCCAGACAACCCTCGGAACCCAGGAGCACCTGAAGAACCCGTCAATCGTCAACATAGAGAACTACAGAGCCAACTTCTACGTACCTAACAACGTGGCCATCTGCGTTTCCGGAGACTTCGATCCCGACACATTCGTCGCCACAATCGAGAAATATTTCGGAGAATGGAAGCCAAATCCTGACATCAAGTACCTTGAATATGAACCTGAGCAGGTGATCACTACTCCTGTACAGAAAGATGTCTATGGACTCGATGCCGAATTCGTGATGATGGGCTGGAGAGTGCCGGGATCCAACGACTACCTCAGAAGCGAGGTGGGCGACATCGTGGGAGACATCCTCTACAACGGGCAGGCCGGCCTGGCTGACCTGAACCTTATACAGGCGCAGAAAGTCAACGGTTTCTACGGATTCAACTACACCCGTCCGGACTACGGCGAGTTCCTTCTCGTGGGCTATCCTCGTGAGGGACAGACCCTTGACCAGGTACGCGACCTGATCCTCGAGCAGGTAGCCAAGCTCCGCAGCGGAGACTTCGACGAGAGCCTCATCCAGTCAACACTGAACAACTACAAGCTCTCCAACATGCGTCAGCTGGAAAACAATGACGACAGGGCGATGAGTTTCGTTGAATCTTTCATCAACGGGCACAACTGGAAAGACGATGCCCTGCGGATGCAAAGACTTGAGAAAGTCACAAAGCAGCAGATTGTGGACTGGGCGAACGAGCATCTTGGAGCCAACAGTTATGTGGCTGTCTATAAGCGCATCGGCGAGGACAAGAACATCGAGAAAATCGCCGCCCCGGCAATCACTCCGATCGAGACCAACCGCGACAAGCAGAGCGAGTTCCTGAACGAGATCCAAAACACGCCGGTCACCCCTATCGAGCCGGTGTTCGTGGACTTCGCCAAGGAAATGTCCAAAGGCAGTCTGGCCGACGGAATCGAGCTTCTCTACAAGAAGAACGAGATCAATGACATCACGACCTTGACCAACGTGTTCGACCGCGGAACTCAAGGCGACCCTCGCCTCGATCTGGCGTTCGATTATCTGAGCTATCTTGGCACTCCGACCAGAACCGCGGAGCAAATCAAGAAAGAGTTGTACGGACTCGCTTGCTCTCAGAGACTTTCCTGCGGCCCCACCCAGTCCTACATCGGAGTGAGTGGTCTTGACGAGAATATCGGCAAAGCTATGGACATCGTGGAGGATCTGATCTTCAACGCGCAGCCGGACACGGCGATCCTTGCGGAACTGAAATCAGACATATTCAAAAACCGCTCAGACAGCAAACTGAGCCAGAGGGCCTGCTTCAGCGCGCTTCAGAAATACATTTTCTACGGTCCGGAGTTCATCAGGAAGACCACGCTCACCAACGGACAGATAGCGGCCCTCACTTCTGAGGAACTGCTCCAGGCCGTTAGGGATCTGTACTCCAAGAGTCACGACATCCTTTACTACGGTCCGTCCGATGAGGCGTCCGCCAAGAAGACAATAGCCGAACACCACAAGACAAGTGAGAATCCTGAGCCTCTTGAGAGGGTTCACCCTCAAGCCAGACAAGTGGCGTCCAGCGAGGTGTTCATCGCTCCTTACGACGCGAACCAATTCTATTATCTGCAATATTCCGACAGAGGAGAGAAGTTCAGTGCCGCCAACGATCCTGAAGTGAGGATGTACAACACCTATTTCGGAAGCGGAATGGGAGCCATCGTCTTCCAGGAGATGCGCGAGGCCAGAGGTCTTGCATATTCAGCGGCCGCCTACCTCAGCGACCTTGGATACAAGGACTGCGACTACATGTTCTACGCATTCATCGCCTCGCAGAACGACAAGGCAAAGGAAGCCGTCGAGGCGTTCGACAGCATCATCAATGATATGCCTGAATCCGAAAAAGCCTTCGAAGTGGCCAAGACTTCCCTGCTGACCGGCATCCGCACAAGCAGAACAACCGGCATCAATGTCCTTTACAAATATCTTGACCTTCAGGACTATGGTCTCACAGAAGATCGAGAGAAGGCAGTGTTCGAGAAAGTCCAGAACATGACACTCGCCGACGTGAAAGCCTTCCAGGAAAAGTGGATCAAGGGCCGCAGATACGTCTACGGATTCCTCGGCCAGAAAGAAGGGTTCGACATGGATTTCGTCGGTTCGCTCGGCCCTGTCACCGAACTCACCCTTGAGGAAATCTTCGGCTACTAACGAATGAGCAGAAAACCACAGAACAAGCTTCGGGAAGCGATTCCCATCCCGCCTCCGGCTCCATTGCCAGAACCAGAGACCATCGACTTCGGGAGTATATTCAATGAATATGCTTCCGGAGCCATTGATCTGATCGTTGTGCTCGGGCCGACCGCTTCAGGGAAAACCCGCTACGCAGTGGATCTGGCGCGCAGATGCGGCAACGGAGAGATCCTGTCCGCCGATTCCCGCCAAGTCTATCGCGGCATGGACATCGGGACGGGCAAGGATCTGAATGAATATGGCGACGTTCCCTACCACCTTATAGACATTGTGCCGGCCGGCACACGTTTCGACCTGTATCAGTGGCAGCAAGCCTTTGAACATGCCTACAAAGACATCCGCGAAAGAGGCAAGACTCCGATTCTGTGTGGCGGGACAGGCCTCTACATTCAGGCCGCCACCTGCGGGTACACTCTGCCTCAGGTTCCGCCAAACGAAGAACTTAGGGACGAGTTGGAGAGATACAGCACCGAGACCCTTATTTCCAAACTAAAAGGCTTCGGCCCGCTCCCAGACGAGGGTGTCCTCCAATCCAAAAGGAGGATAATCAGGGCATTGGAAGTGGCGATGTACGAACGTGAACATCCTGTGAAACGGACCGGCTTCATGCCTAAGAATCCGTACTACATAGGGACTTTGGTCAGCCGCGAGGAACGTGTCGCAAGGATTGACCGGAGGCTCGACGAGAGGTTGGCCGGTGGGATGATCGAAGAGGTAAAAGGATTGCTGGATAGTGGAATCCCAGCCGAAGACCTTGTCTATTACGGACTTGAGTACAAATTTGTCACTCAGTACGTTCTTGGTGTCCTGACTTACGAGGAGATGCACACGCTTCTGACCAACGCCATCCACCAGTTCGCCAAACGCCAGATGACATGGTTTAGAGGCATGGAGAAAGACGGCATCGCAATCCACTGGACGGAGGTGTAAGAAAATTCAATAACATTCAATATTTTATGCTGAAAGTAGCGATTATTATGGGATCAACGAGTGACTACGATGTCATGTCTGGAGCCGAGCAGATCCTTTCCGACTTCGGAATTGAGTTTGAAAAAAGGGTGATCAGCGCCCACAGAACCCCCGAGCTGATGTTTGAATATACCAAAGCTCTCAAAGGCCGTGGGTTCGGAGTCGTCATCGCCGGAGCCGGCGGAGCCGCGCATCTTGCCGGTGTGGCCGCCGGGCTGACCACACTGCCGGTGATCGCCGTGCCGATGCAGACCAAGGCTCTCGGCGGACTGGATTCACTTCTGTCAATGGTACAGATGCCGACCGGAATTCCTGTGGCCACGGTCGCGATTGGCGGAGCCAAGAATGCAGCAATCCTTGCGGCAGAAATCATAGCCCTTCAAGACGTGATGGTCTCTGAGAAACTGGATGCCTACCGCAAGGCTCAAGCTGAAAAAATCTACAATACGACTATCTAGAACGACGCCTGCGTCGATTCTCCACCGAAACGTCCTCCCAGCACAAGCTTGACTTTGAGCAGGGAGGTCTTTTCTTCTTCCGTCGCCTTGTTGTCAATCATCTTCTGCAACAGATCGAATGACTTGAACGCGATTTCCGAAAGAGGCTGGATGATGTGAGGCACAACCGGCTTGTTAAGTTCATAGACGTCGCTCTCATCGAAGCAGACAAACGAGAAATCCTTAGGCATATTCAGTCCAAGCACATTAAGCGCGTTGAAACCGTACATGGCTATCTTCTTTGTCGGCAATATGAACGCTTCGACACCACGCTTCGCGGCGTCACGGAACACATCGATGACATCCTTCTTGGCAGCCTCAGCCTCATATTCGATCTTATGTATGCGGATCTCATCTTTCAGGCCGGCTTCCTCCATCGCCATGGCATAGCCGGACTCTCTGTCAGTCAGACTGGTCACACCGGACTTGTAGGTGAACATCTCAATCTTGCCGAATCCTTGATGGATGAGGTACTTTGTGGCCATTTTTCCGGCATCCACATTATCGACAAGGACACGTCCGAACTCATTTCCAGGCATATTCCTGTCAATAAGCACTGTAGGAATGCCGATGCTCAAAGCCCTTGCAAGAGCCGGCTCGCCGCCAAGGCAAGGGGCGACGATAAGTCCCTCCACATTGTAACCGACCATAGTTTCCACAAGGTGAGCCAACTTTTGCGGATTCTCCTCGGAACTGGCGAAAATCACTGTGTAGCCGTCCTTGTAGGCGATGTTCTCGATATTCCTGCAAATCTCCGCGAAGAACGGGTTCGCAATGTCCGAGACAATCACAGCGATCGAGTGTGAGCGTCCGCTTCTCAGCGAAGCCGCCGCGTTGTTACGTCTGTAGCCAAGTTTTTTGGCCACCTGAAGGACCCTCTCGGCCGTGTCAGGATTGACAGGGCAATCCAGCCTGCCATCCTTGCCCATTTTTGCATTCATCACGAAAGAAACCAGGGTGACTGACACCCCGGCTTCCCTCGCCACATCTCTAATGGTAACTTTTTTCATTTTATAATAACTGTAAGTTCGTCATATACGTTAACCGTGAATCATGACAATTAGTCCTGCCATCACGATAGAGACCATACTCATAAGTTTGATGAGGATATTCAGAGATGGTCCGGAAGTGTCTTTGAACGGATCACCCACCGTGTCTCCCACAACCGTAGCATGGTGATTGGCTGAATTCTTGCCACCGCAGTGGCCGTCTTCGACATATTTCTTGGCATTGTCCCAGGCTCCACCTGAATTGGCAAGGAATATGGCCAGGATAAATCCCGCGCCAAGACCACCTATGAGAAGTCCCATGACACCTGACTCTCCAAGAATGATACCAACAAGAACAGGAACTATGATTGCCGTAAGAGCCGGGGCTATCATTTCATGCTGGGCAGCCTTTGTGGAGATCTCCACGCAGCGCTTGTAGTCAGGGCGTTGTTTCCCTTCCAGGATGCCGGCTATCTCCTTGAACTGACGGCGCACCTCGACAACCATCTTCTGGGCCGCGCGGCCGACCGCGTTCATGGTCATGCCGCAGAAGAGGAATGCCATCATGGCACCCACAAAGACTCCGGCGAGGACACGCGGATTCATCAAGTTGACCTGATAATAGTCGACAATCTCCGGGATAGTGGCCTCTGCCACATTGACAACTTTGTCTCCAATCTGAAGGATAGCCGTGCCTACATGCTGGAGACCAATCTTGATTTCCTCTATGTAGGATGCGAGGAGAGCCAATGCCGTCAGTGCGGCCGAGCCTATGGCAAAACCCTTTCCTGTGGCGGCGGTGGTGTTGCCGAGCGCGTCAAGGGTGTCGGTGCGGTGACGCACCTCTGGATCCAGCTCGCTCATCTGGGCGTTGCCGCCGGCATTGTCGGCGATAGGGCCGTAAGCGTCTGTAGCAAGTGTTATTCCCAAAGTCGAGAGCATTCCGACAGCGGCGATGCTGATGCCATAAAGTCCATTGCTGATGCACGCAGGGTCAAATGAGAATCCTGTGGCGCAAAGGTAAGAGATCAAGATGGCCACCACTATGGTCACAACAGGAATGCAGGTAGAAATCATTCCGAGACCGATGCCATTGATGATCACCGTGGCAGGTCCTGTCTGCGAACTTTCGGCAAGAGCCTGTGTCGGTTTGTAGGAATGGGAGGTGTAATACTCAGTCGCCTTTCCGATGATGACTCCGGAAAGCAGGCCGGCGATCACAGAAAGACTGAGCTGCCACCAATTGTCGAATCCAAGCACATAGAACACAACGAATGTGAGCACGGCGATAAGGACAGCGCTGAGGTTGGTCCCGATGCTTAATGACTTGAGAAGCTGCTGAAGCCCTGCCCCTTCCTTGGTCTTGACGGCGTATATTCCAATGATGGAGAGTACTACTCCGATCGCGGCGATCATCATCGGGGCAAGAATGGCCCTCATCTGGGCTTCCACGTCTCCGAAGAATGCTGAGGCACCCAGGGCCATTGTGGCAAGAACGGAACCGCAGTAAGACTCATAAAGATCCGCCCCCATACCGGCGACATCGCCGACATTGTCACCCACGTTGTCAGCGATGGTAGCCGGATTTCTCGGGTCATCTTCAGGAATATCCTGCTCAACCTTTCCAACGATGTCCGCGCCGACATCCGCGGCCTTGGTGTAGATACCGCCACCAACTCTGGCGAAGAGGGCCTGGGTGGACGCTCCCATCCCGAAGGTAAGCATTGTAGTCGTGATCACGACAAGAGTCTGAGACTCACTCACCTCACTCACGAATGCGTTAAGCACCAGCCACCAGATGGAAATGTCAAGAAGCCCGAGCCCGACAACAGTGAGCCCCATGACAGCCCCGGAGCGGAAAGCTAATTTAAGGCCAGAGTTCAAGGACTTGCTGACCGCGTTCGCTGTCCTCGCGGAAGCGTAAGTTGCGGTCCTCATACCGATGTATCCGGCAAGGGCGGAGAAAAAACCGCCTGTCAGGAACGCGAACGGCACCCACTTGTTCTGAACACCAAAGCCAAAGGCCAGGACGCTGAACAAGGCCGCCAGAATGACAAACACGATTCCGACAACCTTATATTGTTGTTTCAGGTATGCCATCGCTCCCTCGCGGACATACTGGGCAATTTCCCTCATGGTCGGCGTACCTTCATCCTCTTTCTTCATCTGGCGGTAGAAAATCCAGGCAAAAAGAAGGGCTATCGCAGAAGCCGCAGGTACAAAACAGAACAGATAATTCATAAAATGATTAGTTATAACGATTTAGATATTTCTGTCTAAAAAAAAGGTCCTGCGAACCTTTCCTGAGCGCAAATATAAGAAAAAATGTAGCGAACTTGATGCATTATCAGCAAAAAAGATTAAAAAAATGGCGGCCGAAGCACGGTCGCCATTCTATCTACATGCACAAGACTGTTATTCAGCCTTCGGAGCCTCCTGTGCAGGAGCCTCGGCAGGAGCATCCTCAGCCTTTGGAGCGTCGGCCTTCTTGGCACGGCTGCGACGGGTTGATTTCTTCTCCTCCTTCTTGACGGCAAGGGCTGCCTCGTTGAAATCAACGAGTTCGATAAGTGCCATGTCAGCGCCGTCTCCCTGACGGAAGCCTAAGTGGAGCACGCGGGTATAGCCGCCTGGACGATCAGCGATCTTCGCTGAAACGACTCCGAAGAGCTCCTTCACAGCTTCTTTGTTCTTCAGATAGCTGAAAACGGTTCTGCGGGAATGAGTCGTGTCTTCCTTTGACTTAGTGATGAGAGGTTCAACATATGACTTGAGGGCCTTCGCCTTAGCCACTGTTGTCGTGATCCTCTTGTGCATGATCAAAGAAGTCGCCAAGTTGGCCAACAGAGCCTTGCGGTGGCCTGACTTGCGGCCAAGATGATTGATTGCTTTATTGTGCCTCATTTCTATGCGTTCTTTTTCTTGGGTTCAATATTATATTTTCTTACATCCATCCCGAACTGGAGCTTCATCTTCTCCACGAGCTGGTCGATCTCATTCAAAGACTTCTTTCCAAAGTTTCTGAACTTCATAAGTTCATTCCTTGAGTAGGAAACAAGATCAGCGAAAGTGTCGATGTCAGCGGCTTTCAGGCAATTGTACGCTCTGACAGAGAGTCCCATGTCTGAAAGTTTGGTGAGAAGAAGATGTCTCATCCTGAGGCTTTCCTCGTCAAGTTCCTTTGAGTCAGACTCGACAGCGCTCTCGATGGAGATCTTCTTGTCGTCCGTGAAGAGTTTGAAGTGATAGATCAGGATACTGGCCGCCTCCTGAAGCGCCATGTTCGGAGAGATAGATCCATCAGTGATTATCTCAAGGTTCAGCTTCTCGTAGTCGGTCTTCTGCTCGACACGCCAAGGCTCGACAGTCCAGTTGACTTTCCTGATAGGAGTGTAAGCGGCATCGACCAGAATAGTTCCGATCGGTGTGTTTTCCTCCCTCATCTCATCGGCCGGAACGAATCCGCGTCCTTTGGTGATAGTCAATGAAATCTCAAGTGTGACAGACGGTTCGAGTGAGCAGATGTGCTGCTCAGGGTTCAACACCTTGAAAGAAGACAATCCTTTAGAAATATCCTCCGCGGTAAATTCATTCTTACCGCTAATAACTATGTTCGCTACCTCGGAGTCAACAGAGTCAACCATTCTCTTGAACCTGATAGTCTTCAGGTTGAGAATGATGTCCTGCATTCCCTCGATCACACCAGGGATGGTCGCGAACTCCTGGTCCACGCCCGTAATCCTGATCTGACTGATAGCAAAACCTTCCAGAGAGGCGAGCAGAATGCGGCGGAGAGCGTTGCCGATAGTCTGGCCGTATCCAGGTTCAAGAGGCCTGAATTCGAAGCGGCCGACTGTCTCGGTGCCTTCGAGCATTATCACCTTGTCCGGTTTCTGAAATGCCAAGATTGCCATATTAATTCTTTTTGGGTGTTAATTCTACTTAGAGTACAGATCGACGATGAGCTGCTCGTTGATGTTCTCAGGGATGTCAGCCCTTGCTGGAAGGTTAAGGAACTTGCCTGAAAGCGCCTTAGGGTCGAACTCGATCCATGAATATTTAGGAGCAGAAGCGACAGCCTTCTGAATGACTTCAAGGCTCTTTGAACGCTCTCTGACAGCAACCACATCGCCAGGTTTAACCTGAACTGAAGGTATGTTGCAGACCTCACCGTTAAGGGTGATGTGAGCGTGGCTTACAAGCTGTCTCGCAGCTGCCCTTGTAGGGGCGATACCCATTCTGTAGACAACATTGTCAAGTCTCGACTCAAGAAGGAGGAGGAGGTTCTCACCTCTCAGGCCCGCCATCTTGGAAGCCTTAAGATAGGTGTTGTGGAACTGACGCTCGAGAAGGCCGTACATATACCTTACCTTCTGTTTTTCCTTGAGCTGGATTCCATATTCACGCTGCTTCTTGCGCTTTGCCGCCAGACCGTGCTGTCCCGGAGGATAATTTCTCTTTTCGAAATCTTTGTCGCTTCCGAAAATAGGCTCGCCGAACTTACGGGCGATCTTAGTGCTAGGACCAATATATCTTGCCATAGTAATTTTTGTTTTAATTCATTGATTAGACTTTACGACGGCCTTTTGGTCTACATCCGTTGTGTGGCATCGGGGTCACATCTACAATCTCAGTGACAACGATTCCTGCGTTGTTGATGGTTCTGATAGCGGACTCACGTCCGGCGCCAGGACCCTTAACAAAGACTTTCACCTTACGGAGACCAGCGTCGAAAGCGGTCTTCGCGGCATCCTCAGCAGCCACCTGAGCCGCATACGGGGTGTTCTTCTTGGAGCCTCTGAAGCCGCTCTTGCCGGCTGAGGACCAACTGATCACCTGACCCTGGTTGTTGGTCAGGGCAATGATCACATTATTGAAGGTTGATGAAATATGGGCCTGGCCCGTAGCCTCAACCTTGACAACTCTCTTTGATGATGTTGTTTTCTTTGCCATAATTCATCTAGTTTTACTTGGTCGCCTTCTTCTTGTTGGCAACAGTCTTCTTCTTTCCCTTTCTGGTACGGGCATTGTTCTTTGTGCTCTGACCACGGACTGGAAGACCGATACGATGACGGATACCTCTGTAGCAACCGATATCCATCAGTCGTTTGATGTTCATCTGGACGGAGGAACGAAGTTCACCCTCAATCTTGTACTCCTCGGTGATGAGGGTACGGATAGCGGCGACCTGCTCGTCGTTCCATTCACCGACCTTGATGTCGTAATCGATTCCGCACTTCTGGAGAATCTCTCTCGCGGAGCTGCGGCCGATACCGTAGATGTAGGTGAGACCTATCTCACCCCTTTTGTTGTTCGGTAAATCAACACCGGCTATTCTTGCCATAATTTATCTTAAACTTTATTTGTTTTACAAACTACTGTTATCCCTGGCGCATCTTGAACTTAGGGTTCTTCTTGCAGATGACATAAAGACGACCTTTGCGTCTGACGATCTTGCAATCATCGCTGCGCTTCTTGATGGATGTTTTGACTTTCATATCGTGAATATTTTTATTTGTACCTGAAAGATATTCTTCCCTTAGTCAAATCGTAAGGTGAAATTTCAACCCTCACCCTGTCTCCAAGGAGGATGTGGATGAAATTCATTCTCATCTTGCCGGAGATGTTGCAGAGAAGGACATGACCGTTCTCAAGCTCCACCTTGAACATTGCGTTGGGAAGAGTCTCGATCACTTTGCCGTCTTGCTCTATCGCTACTTGTTTGGACATTGAAAAAACACTTTAAAATTTACCAGTACTTTCAATATAATCAAATGTTGACAGTTGTTCCGCCTTGCCTTTACGAACAACAACCGTAAGCTCATAGTGAGCCGCGTTCCTGTGGTCGGAAGTGTGTACAGCCCAACCATTTCTGGCCACATACACTCCCCTGCCACCAGCATTGATCATTGGTTCAATGCAGATGACCATTCCTTCCACAAGCCTGCATCCATGCCCCTGACGCCCGTAGTTCGGGACGCCCGGAGCCTCGTGCATCTCCTTGCCGAGTCCGTGTCCTTCAAGCTCACGGACTACAGAGAAGCCGAATGACTCAGCATACGATTGCACCGCGTGTCCGATGTCACCGGTCCTGTTGCCGGCCACCGCAGCCTCTATGCCCTTGTAGAGCGAAGCCTTGGTCACATCCATCAGCTTCCGGGTCTCGGCGTCCACTTCCCCGACCGGGAAAGTGTAAGCCGAATCACCGTTGTAGCCTTTGTACAGGGTGCCAATGTCGGCGGTCACGATGTCGCCTTCCTTAAGGACATAGTCCGACGGAAAACCGTGGACGACCACATCATTGACCGATGTACATATCGCGGCGGGAAAACCCTCGAATCCAAGAAAACTAGGAATCGCGCCATTGTCACGGATAAAAGTCTCGGCCACCTCATTCAACCTCGCGGTTGTCACACCCGGGGCGACCACCTTGCCGACTTCCGCCAATGTCTTGGAGACCAATATGGCATTCTCGCGCAAAAGTTCGATTTCCTCTTCTGTCTTAGGCTTAACCATCAATCCTGTGATTATCAAAATTACATTCCGGAGCGTCCGCTGATACGTCCGGTCTTCATCAGACCGTCATAATGACGCATCAGAAGATAACTCTCTATCTGCTGCAGAGTGTCAAGGACAACTCCGACAAGAATCAACAGCGAGGTACCGCCGTAGAAACTTGCGAACTGGTCCTGAACACCCATAATCCTGGCAAAAGCAGGAAGAATGGCGATGATGGCGAGGAATATAGAGCCAGGCAATGTCACCTTTGACATAATTGAGTCAAGGTAACTAACCGTGGCCTTTCCAGGCTTCACACCAGGGATGAATCCACCGTTCTTCTTCATGTCCTCGGCCATCATGGTAGGGTTCACCGTGACGGCGGTGTAGAAATATGTGAAGATCACAACGAGGAATCCGAAGATCAGGTTGTACCAGAATCCGGTGTAGTTGCCGAGAGTGGCCGCGAGTCCTCTTGTCGCGTCAAAGCGGGAGAACAGAAGCGGGAACAGCATCAAGGCCTGGGCGAAGATGATAGGCATAACGCCGGCGGCATTGATTTTCAGAGGGATGTACTGGCGTACACCACCATACTGTCTGTTGCCGACAACTCTCTTGGCATATTGTACAGGGACCCTTCTGACACCCTGCACAAGGGCGATGGTCGCCACAATGACAAGGAACCAGATGATGAGTTCTACAATCAGGGCGATAGGACCGCCACCGGCTGTGGTGCTGAGTTTTGTACCGATTTCACTTACGAGGGCAAAAGGCAGACGGGCGACGATACCTATCATGATGATAAGGGAAATACCATTGCCTATACCTCTGTCGGTAATCCTCTCACCAAGCCACATGACGAACATCGAACCAGACATCAGGATGATGGTGGCGACGAGGTTGTACATGAACCTGCTCCAGCCAAGCTGGGTTTCCGCGAGGAAAGCTGCGCCTGGAATCTGACTGTGGATGGAAGCGATATACGCCGGTCCCTGGATGCAGAGAATAAGGATGGTGAGGTACCTGGTAAGCTGATTCATCTTCCTGCGGCCGCTCTCACCCTCCATCTGGAGTTTCCTGAAGTAAGGGACGAACATGCCCAGAAGCTGAATCACGATTGACGCGGAGATGTACGGCATCACTCCCAACGCGAAGATGGAAGCGTTACCGAAGGCACCTCCGGAGAACATATTCAAAAGACCGACGAGTCCCTGCTGGGTGCTGTCCTGAAGGGAAGCGAGCAAGGTCGTGTCGATACCAGGCAGCACGATGAAGCAACCCAGCCTGTAAACCAGGATGAGAAGGAACGTGTAGCCGAGCCTCGTACGGAGTTCCTCGATCTTGAAGATGTTCTTGATGGTTTCGATAAACTTCTTCATCGTTATTTGCCGATTACGATTGTCTTACCACCGGCAGCCTCAATCTTGGCGACAGCGGAAGCCGAGAAAGCATCAGCTGTGACAGTGACCGCGGCGGAGATCTCACCGTTGCCAAGAACCTTCACAAGCTCCTTGGTGTCCGCGAGTCCCGCAGCCTTGATGTCCTCAATGCCGATCTCAGTCTTTCCAAGCTGCTCGGAAAGGGCCTGGATAGCAGCCACATTGACTGCCTTGTACTCAATTCTGGTAGGGTTCTTGAATCCGAACTTAGGAACACGTCTCTGGATAGGCATCTGTCCACCCTCAAAACCGATCTTATGTTCGTAGCCAGCGCGGGCCTGCGCACCTTTGGTACCACGGGTGGAAGTGCCACCCTTACCGGAACCCTGTCCGCGGCCAAGACGCTTGCTGTTATGGGTTGCACCCTTTGCAGGTTTCAAATTTTCCAGTTTCATCTCTTCGTCCTCCTTATTAGATTTCTTCTACTGTTACAAGGTGACGGATCTTGGCAAGCTGGCCTTCTGTCACCGGAGTCTTCTCGACCTCCACGGTCTGGTGCATTCTGCGGATGCCAAGGGTAGTCAGATTAGCGATCTGCCTTTTGGTGCATCCGTTCTTGCTTCTTACTTGAGTTATCTTAAGTTTTGCCATAACTGTGTCTCCTGCTAACCGTTAAACACTTTACTCATAGGAATTCCACGGAGACCGGCCACGGTGTAGGCATCTCTCATTTGCGTAAGGGCGGTGACAGTGGCTTTCACAAGGTTGTGAGGGTTGGATGACCCCTTTGACTTTGCAAGCACATTCTGAATGCCAGCCGACTCGAACACGGCACGCATGGCACCACCTGCCTTCACACCGGTACCAGGGGCAGCCGGCTTCATGAACACTATTGAGCCTCCAAACTTGGATTCCTGCTCGTGTGGAATGGTTGTGTTGATGATAGGAATCTTCACGAGATTCTTCTTGGCGTCCTCAACACCCTTAGCGATGGCGGCAGTTACCTCATTGGCTTTTCCAAGACCATAACCAACAACGCCGTTCTCGTCACCCACAACCACAATAGCGGCAAAGCGGAAGTGACGACCACCCTTAGTGACCTTTGTCACTCTCTGGATGGCGACCAATCTGTCCTTTAATTCAAGATCAGAAGTCTTTACTCTTTTAACATTTGTATTTGCCATAGTCTTTCAATTAGAAAATAAGGCCACCTTCACGGGCAGCGTCGGCCAAACTTTTAACTCTACCGTGATAGAGGTAACCTCCACGGTCAAAAGAGATGGTGGTGATTCCTTTCTCCTTGGCACGCTCGGCGATCGCCTTTCCGACGATGGCTGCGGCGTCTATGCCGTTCTTGCCCTTGCACTCAGCGGCAAGTACCTTGTCATTGGAAGCGGCGGCGACAAGTGTCACGCCTCTCTCATCGTCCACAACCTGGACGTAGATCTGCTTGTTGCTTCTGAAGACAACCATTCTTGGCCTCTCAGCTGTTCCATTGACATGCTTGCGGATGCGGTAATGGACTCTTCTTCTTCTTTCTATTCTATTCAATGCCATATCTATGTCCTCCTATTATTTAGCTCCGGCAGTCTTACCGGCCTTGCGGCGAAGCTGCTCGCCGGCGAACTTGATACCCTTGCCCTTGTAAGGTTCAGGCTTGCGGAGTGAACGAATCTTGGCGGCAACCTGTCCGATGAGCTGCTTGTCGATGCTCTTGAGGATAAGGACAGGGTTCTCACCTTTCTTTACATCAGGAACCTCAGCCTTGATCTCTGGAGCAAGCATCAGCTGAATGTCGTGTGAGTAACCGAGGGAGAAAGTCAGGAGCTGACCCTGAGCAGCCACACGATAACCTACACCGACAAATTCCTGCTTGGTCTGGTAACCAGTTGAGACTCCGACTACCATGTTGTGCACGAGTGCGCGGTAAAGACCGTGCATCGAACGATGTCTTGGCTGATTGGTAGGGCGGGTGAATTTGATTTCATTATCCTCGATGGTGACGGTGATGTCCGGATCAACTTTCTGGCTCAACTCACCAAGAGGTCCTTTAACCTTCACAACGTTGCCAGGGAGAACTTCAACGCTCACCTTGTCCGGAAGGCTTACAGGCAATTTACCGATTCTTGACATTATTCTTTTCTTTAATCGTTAATAAACATAGCAAATAACCTCGCCACCGACATTCAGGTTCTTGGCCTCTTTGTCAGTGACAACGCCCTTTGAGGTAGAGAGGATGGCGATGCCGAGTCCGTTCAGAACTCTAGGCATGTTCTCAACGTCAGCATAGACTCTCATACCAGGAGTTGACACGCGCTTGATTTTCTTGATGGCGGCCATCTTGGTCTGAGGGTGATACTTCAGAGCGATCTTGATGGTGTTGTAAGGGGTTCCTTCAACAATCTTGTAGCTGAGGATGTAGCCCTTCTCACAAAGGATCTCTGTGATGGCCACCTTCATCTTGGAAGAAGGGATCTCAACGATCTTCTTTCCTGCCAGGTAGGCGTTGCGGACCCTTGTAAGATAATCTGCAATTGGATCAGTCATTGTTTTTTGATTTTTAAGATCGACGCCCCGGGAGGGACGCCCGATATCCGATTGTTAATAAAATAATATGTTGCTGTTACCAGCTAGCTTTCTTGACGCCCGGGATGAGACCGTTGCTTGCCATCTCACGGAACTGGATTCTGCTGAGTCCGAAAGCTCTCATATAGCCCTTTGGACGGCCGGTGAGAGAGCAGCGGTTGTGCAGACGGACAGGAGAAGCGTTCTTTGGGAGCTTGTCAAGAGCAGCCCAGTCTCCAGCCTCTTTAAGAGCCTGCCTCTTTGCGGCATACTTGGCAACCAGTTTCGCGCGCTTAACCTCGCGGGCTTTCATTGATTCTTTTGCCATATTCCTTAGTTATTATGTTTCTTGAAAGGCAGACCGAACGCGGCGAGGAGTGCGTGAGCCTCTTCGTCGGTCTTGGCTGTGGTGACGAACGTGATCTCCATTCCGTGGATTCTCGGGTTCTTGTCGATGTCCACCTCAGGGAAAATGATCTGCTCCTTGAGACCGAGAGTGTAGTTTCCTCTTCCGTCCATCTTCTCGGCGATTCCGTTGAAGTCTCTGATTCGAGGGAGCGAGATGCGGATGAGCCTCTCAAGGAACTCGTACATCTTCACGTCACGAAGGGTGACCTTCACTCCGATAGGCATGCCCTTACGAAGACGGAAGTTGGAAACGTCCTTTCTGGATGTGGTGAGAAGCGGCTTCTGACCTACGATCTTCGCGAGTTCCTCAGCCGCCTCCTCAACAAGTTTCTTGTCATTGGTGGCCTCGCCGATTCCTTCGTTGATGGTAATCTTGACGAGTTTAGGAACCTGCATAACAGTCGTGTAAGAGAACTGCTTCATGAGCTTCTCCACGATCTCTTCCTTGTAAACCTTCTTGAGGGAAGGAACATATCCTGCAGGAAGCGCCTGCGCTTCAGCCGGTTTGTTTGTAGCTTTCTTTGCCATAGTTACTTAATCTCCTCTCCTGATTTCTTAGCGTAACGGATCTTCTTTCCGTCCACGAACTTGTAGCCCACTCTCGTCGGCGTCGGCTTGTTCTGAGCAGGGTCGATGAGCTGAACGTTGGAAACGTGGATTCCGGCTTCCTGCTTTACGATGCCGCCCTGAGGCTGCTTAGCGTTTGGCTTTGTGTGCTTGCTGACAACGTTGACACCCTCAACGATGACGCGATCCTTGGCAGGGATGACGGTCAGGACCTTACCGGTCTTGCCCTTGTCGTTACCGGCATTCACATACACGGTGTCACCCTTCTTAATGTGTAACTTTTTCATAATTTTCAATGATTAAAGGACCTCCGGCGCCAGTGAAACAATCTTCATGTAGTTCTCACGCAGCTCTCTGGCCAC
>DCCQ01000130.1 GCA_002314195.1 Bacteroidales bacterium UBA1077
CCTGTTCACCGAAGATATTGATGACCTTGTTCCGCTTGTTCGTCCACCGATGCTTGAAGACCTCGTCGATGCGGACATCGAGGATCTTGTCGATCCGGCACCGCTTCTGGATCTGGTCATGGAGGAACTTCTTACACCTGCGCTCCTTGATGCTGAGCCGATGCCGCTTCTTCTGGCGGAACCGGTTGTGGACAGTCTCGGTGTGTAGACTCTACCGCTGCCTGGTCCAAAAAAGTCGTGGTCGTGAAAGTGATGCGGTCCATGTCCCCAGCCGCCGTGGTACCACGGGTCGTGCCATCCGCCGTACCAGCCTCCATACCATCCGCCGTACCAACCGCTGTAGTGCCAAGGATCCCAGTACCAAGGATCATACCATCCGCTGTAATACCACGGATTGCTCCATCCCCATGAATATCCGTAGTACCAAGGATCGTAACGCCATGGCGAGTACCATCCGCCATAGTACCAAGGATTCGCACCCCAATAGATTGAGGTGTAGAAAGGACGGTTCCATGAGTACCAAGATGTCGCATACCAAGGCTGGTAGGCCGCCCATGTGTCAAATCCGTTGTCGTACAGATAGACGGATGTGGTGTTGTCCGTGTTGTTGAAATCTATTCTAGCCGCTTTGTTCTCAGGGATGAACAGAGTGTCCACCTTCTCTCCGCTTTTCATGAAGATCGGTGAGTTCTTTGTCTTTGCCACAAGAAGATCGGTCTCCTCGTCGTTGGCTGAAGAGACAGCCTCCTCTGCCTGATGAACCTTGGTCTTGGATGTATAGTAGATTCCATCCTGATACTTCTGTCTGGAAGCATCATTGGCAAACTGCGCCGCTGAACCGCACGAAGTCAGTGCCAGAAGCGCCGAGATAAAGAGGATTGTGCGTGTTTTCATTTCTGAATCTCCTATATTTAACAATTAATTCGTAACTTCGTGGCCGCATCCAAAGGTGTCGGCCACACAAATGTTCTTCAGTGAACAAAATCCATACCTTTCGGAATATTGCACAATAATAAGAATAATTGACAAAAACAGCAAAGAATATATGGCAAAGGAAGTGACAAAAAGGTCTGAGAACTATTCTCAGTGGTACAATGATCTGGTTGTGAAGGCAGACTTGGCGGAGCAGTCCGCCGTCAGGGGATGCATGGTCATCAAGCCTTATGGCTATGCGATCTGGGAGAAGATGCAGCATGCCCTTGACACGATGTTCAAGGAGACAGGTGCTGTGAACGCCTATTTTCCGCTTTTCATCCCTAAGTCGTTCTTCAGCAAGGAGGCCGAGCACGTGGCCGGATTCGCCAAAGAGTGTGCCGTTGTCACTCACCACAGACTGATGAACGACCCAGACGGAAAGGGCGTGGTCGTGGACCCGTCCGCAAAACTTGAGGAGGAGCTCATCGTGAGACCGACTTCCGAGACAATCATCTGGAGCACCTATAAGAACTGGATCACCTCCTGGAGGGATCTTCCTATTATGTGCAACCAGTGGGCGAACGTTGTCCGCTGGGAGATGCGCACGAGGCTTTTCCTCCGTACCGCAGAGTTCCTCTGGCAGGAGGGCCACACGGCACATGCCACCTCTCAGGAGGCTCAGGAAGAGGCGAAGAGAATGGTCGGAGTGTATGCCAAGTTCGCCCGCGAGTTCATGGCGTTGCCTGTGATCGTGGGACACAAGAGCCCGAACGAGAGGTTTGCCGGAGCGCTTGACACTCTCACGATAGAGGCGATGATGCAGGACGGAAAGGCCCTTCAAGCCGGAACGTCGCACTTCCTCGGCCAGAATTTCGCGAAGTCTTTCGATGTTAAATACACAGACAAGGAAGGCCAGCAGCAGTACGTCTGGGCTACATCATGGGGCGTTTCCACAAGGCTTATGGGAGCCCTTGTCATGGCTCACGGTGACGACAACGGACTCGTCCTGCCGCCTGCCCTCGCTCCTATCCAGGTCGTCATGGTCCCGATCTACAAGACCGAGGAGGATCACAGCAGAATCCTTGAGAAGATGGACCAGCTGAAGAAAGCTCTTGAGGCTGAGGGACACACAGTCAAAATTGATGACCGTGACACCCTGCGTCCTGGATTCAAGTTCGCCGAGTGGGAACTCAAAGGAGTTCCTGTGCGTCTGGCCATGGGACCTCGCGATCTTGAGAACGGCACGGTCGAGGTGCACAGAAGGGACACTCTCGAGAAGCAGACGGTTGCCCTTGAAGGCCTTGATAAATCGATCGCCGCTCTGTTGGACGACATACAGAAGACCATTTACCAGAAAGCTTTCGATTTTCGCGCGTCACACGTCGAGAAATGCGATGACTGGGAGGCATTCAAGGCCAAGATCGGAACCGGCAAGTTCCTGCTCTGCCATTGGGACGGCACTGCCGAGACCGAGCAGAAGATCAAGGACGAGACAAAGGCCACGATCCGCTGCATCCCTGTGGACAGTTTCGTCTGCGAGGAAGAAGGCAAGGACATATATTCCGGCAAGCCGTCGAAGCAGAGGGTGGTGTTCGCCATTTCATATTAATGAATATAATAAACTGACTATGAACGTGAAAGCAATTAAGTGCGCCGCATTGTCTTTGGCTCTTGCGCTCGTGGCTATTGGGGCGTCAGCGCAGACGGACACGACAAGGAGAAACGCCCAGTCCGCCGCCGCAGCAGCCGCCAGGCTGCTGACACAGACGGAAGAGGCGAAGGTCGTGGCTCCGAAGCCAAACTACTGGACCAACTCGTTGATGACGAACCTGAACTTTGTTCAGAGCAGTTTCACGAACTGGGCTAAAGGTGGTTATAACAACTACGCCTTGAGCGCCTACATTGACGGCAACGCGAAGTGGAAAAAGGGTGAGATGTACTGGAACAACCGTCTCCAGCTGGATTACGGTTTCCTGTACTCCGCCGACAAGCCTATAGTTCAGAAGAACAAGGACCGTATTCTCTTTGAGAGCACGTGGGGCTACAAGGCCACCAAGACCTTGAACTACTCTGCAAAGTTCACATTCCTCAGTCAGTTCGCCAACGGTTACAACTATCCTACTCCCGCAGTGGAGGAGGACAAGGAACCGTCAAGCAAGGATTGGAGAAATGCCCGCGTTCTCAAGTCCAGCATCCTCTCTCCAGGAACTGTGAATTTGGGTCTTGGTATCGATTGGGTGCCAAGCAAGTGGCTGACGGTCAACCTTGCACCTATCACTGGCGGTTTTACCATCGTCGGAAATGAGAAGCTAAGAAAGAATTATGGTATGGAGAGGAAGAAGAAGTACGGTAACGAGGAGGAATATCCTGACGCCAAGGATGAGAAGAACATCTACTACACGACCGGCAATTATTACAAACCCGCCCGTTTCGAGTTCGGTGCCCAGCTGACCGCCGACGCCAAGGTCAAGGTCAACGACAATTTCGAGGGCTCGACACACCTGCTTCTGTTCTCCAACTACCTGAAGAACCCTCAGAACATCCGTGTGAACTGGGACACCCGTATGATGTGGAAACTAAGCAGGTTCTTCTCGCTGAACATCACGACCAACCTCATCTACGACGACACTGTCCTCATCACGGACAAGGACGGCGACACCGGCAGGAGAACTCAGTTCGCCCAGGCTCTTCAGTTCGGCTTCACCTACACGTTCGCAAGCAAGAAATAGATTTCCTGAATATGCAGGAACGTTTTGACAGAATCCTGAAAGGGCTGCTTCCCGATGGGGAGGCGGTCCTTTTGGCTGTCAGCGGCGGCGTGGATTCGATGTGCATGGCCGATCTGTTCCTCAATTCAGCCGCCAAAGTGTCTTTCGTTTTGGCTCACTGCAATTTTCATTTGAGAGGTCAGGAGAGTGATTCGGACGAGGCTCTTGTCAAGGAATGGGCTGAAAGACACGGGATCATATTCATAAAAAAGGATTTCGACACTCGCAGGCACGCCGCATCGAAGGGAATAAGCATCGAGATGGCGGCGAGGGAGTTGCGTTACGGCTGGTTCGCGAAGGTGTGCCGTGAGCGGGAATTCTCTGCCCTGGCGGTCGCACACAACGCCAACGACAATGCGGAGACGATGATTCTGAATATGTTGCGTGGTACCGGTGTGAAAGGGATGACAGGGATGCGTCGCATTTCTCCTCTGCCTGATGCCGATGCTTTGCTTATAAGGCCACTGCTCGGTTTCCCGAGAAAGGATATTCATGAATATGCGGTCTCGCATGGTCTTCAGTGGCACGAGGACAGCACCAACACTGATTCCGCCTACAAGCGCAACTGCATCCGCAACGAGATATTCCCGATTTTCGAGAGGCTGAATCCGTCGTTCCTGACAACGCTGAACGAGGACATGGAGCGGTTCGCTCAGGTTCAATCCATCGCCGATGAATATGTCCATTCGGTTTCGGCGGAGGTTGTCCGCCATGACTCAGATGGACTCCCTGTGATTGACCATGAGAGACTTACATCGCAACTGAATTGGGAATATGTCCTTTTCCGCCTTCTGGAGCCATTCGGGTTCACTTCCTCTGCGGTCGCGGATCTCGCTGATGTCTTGAAAAGTCGTGGGACAGTCAGCGGCAGGAAGTTTTTTGCAAGTGAATATCTTGCTGTGACTTCGGCTACGGGAATTCAGGTGATCAGGTCTGTGGACTTTACTGACGGTCACTTTGGCCGTAAGGACTGTCATTTATTTTGTAGTACTGGCGGTCACTTCGACAAGTTCAGTGACCGATCCGCTCATGTCGCTGAACCTGCTGCATCGGTCGCTGAGCCTGTCGAAGCGACTGAGATAACCATCGAAGGATCAGGAATATATTCATTGAACGGAATCGAATTTTCCGTCTCATTGTCAGGCGACGTGAAAAATGTGAGAACTGTTTCAGGCGAGACGAAATTCGACACGGCCAAGATTCCTTTTCCTTTTACGGTCAGGCATTGGCGACCAGGTGACTGGATGCGCCCGCTTGGAATGCGTGGCCGCAAGAAACTCAGCGACATATTCGTTGACCTGAAGTTCAGTCTCCCGGAAAAGGAAAAAGCCCTCGTCATCGCTGACGAAGGCTCTCATGTTCTGGCTTTGATCGGTCACCGCATCGATGACTCGGTCAAGGTGACCAAAGATTCGGCTTCAGTCACTCTGATCCGCATTATCTGATCTCAATCTCAAACGGCATCCTTGCGAAGACAAGGTCGCCTTGTCCTTTGGCCCAAGTCCTCTGCCAATTGAGCAGATCCTTTGCCACTCCTTCAAGCGGAGTGCCGTCAAGCACGCTGGCCATAGCCTCTTCCGGATTTGTGGTCTTGCCGAACTGCTGAAGCAACTGCTCCATCACCGTCAAAGGCTTAGGGTAACTTACTATGCCCCAGTTCTCTAAATCCGCGTCTCCGGCCATCGAAGCGGCGTATCTTATCGCGTCCTCCAATGTCCCGATCTCGTCCACAAGACCGATCTCCAGCGCATCCGCTCCTGTCCAGACACGTCCCTGGGCAATCTCGTCGACCGCATCGAAAGTCATGCCGCGTCCCTCGGCCACGATGCTGACGAAGTTGTTGTAGATGTCATCCACATAGACCTGCATCCAGGCTGTCTCCTCCGCATCGAACGGCCTTGTCAGCGAAAGCATGTCGGAATGTTTGTGGGACTTGACCGGTACCATGTTGACGTGGGCTATGTCCCTCAGTGTTTTCCCGAACTCCGGGATGGCGGAGAACACACCGATCGACCCGGTGAGTGTCGTCGCGTTAGTGAATATGTGGTCGCAGCTGTTGGAGATCCAGTAGCCGCCAGAAGCCGCATAATCACCGTAGGAGGCGATGACCGGCTTTTCGTCTCTTGTGAGATCGATCTCCTCCTTTATCTTGCTGGCGGCCAGCACTGTTCCGCCAGGGGAGTTGACCCTGAACACTACAGCCTTGACGGTAGAGTCCGCCCTTACCTTCGCTATGATGCTTGCGAAACGGTCTCCGCTGATGTTGTTCGGATCATCCTGCTCAAGGATATTCCCGTTGGCGTAGATGACCGCGATCTTTTTCTTGGCGGTCAGGTTGAGTGTCGCGTTCGCGGATGCATAGTCGCTGAACGGTATGAATTTTACGTCCTTGTAACTGTCCTTGCCGGCAAGGTCGGCGAGTTTCCCCTTATATTCCTCAACTGACAGAACCTCATCGGCGAGGTTGTGCTTTACCATATCCTCTGGAAGGGCGATTGACAGATGATCGATGAAGTAGTCGAGGGAATCCACGGTCAAGCCCCTGCTCACGGCGGTCTCCGCAACCACGGTGTCCCACATGGAATCAATCATAGCCTGGTTCTGCTCCATGTTCTCTGGGCTTGGGGCGTTCTTGACATACATCTCGCCGGCACTCTTGTACTTCCCGTGGCGGATGAGTTGGTAGTTTATACCGAGTTTGTCGAGCAAGTCCTT
>DCCQ01000142.1:0-9607 GCA_002314195.1 Bacteroidales bacterium UBA1077
GTGGAGTTCGAAGGCAGGATGCTTGAGGTGACCCTCGGCCCTGGTCTTCTTTCCAGCGTCTATGACGGTCTCCAGAACAATCTTACCACGATGGAAGGCGTGTTCCTCAAGAGAGGAGAGTACACCGACCCGCTGGATCACACTAAACTCTGGGACTTCACCCCGACCGCCAAGGTTGGTGACAAGGTCGTCGCCGCCGACTGGCTCGGAGAGGTGAAGGAAGGCTGGCTGCCTCACAAGATAATGGTTCCGTTCTCATTCAAAGGGGAATATACCGTGAAGAAAATCGCGGAGGCCGGCAAGTACAACATCGACATGGTTGTCGCCGTGCTGACCGGCACCGAAGGCGAGGAGCATTTCGTCACCATGACCCAGAAATGGCCTGTCAAGGTCGCCGTCAAGGCCTACAAGGAGAAACCGAGGCCACAGAAGATCATGGAGACCGGAGTACGATGCATCGACACGTTCAACCCTATCGCCGAGGGCGGCACAGGATTCATCCCGGGGCCTTTCGGCTGCGGCAAGACAGTGCTCCAGCACGCCATCGCCAAGCAGGGTGAGGCCGACGTGATCGTGATGGCTGCCTGCGGAGAACGCGCCAACGAGGTCGTCGAGATATTCACTGAGTTCCCTGAGCTCATCGACCCTCACACTGGACGCCACCTGATGGAGCGTACCACCATCATCTGCAACACCTCGAACATGCCTGTCGCCGCCCGTGAGGCATCTGTCTACACGGCGATGACGATTTGTGAATATTACAGGGCGATGGGTCTGAAGTGCCTTCTGCTCGCGGACTCTACCTCCCGTTGGGCGCAGGCCCTGAGGGAGATGTCCAACCGTATGGAGGAGCTTCCTGGAGCCGACGCGTTCCCTGTTGACCTCTCGGCCATCATCTCCAACTTCTACGCCCGCGCGGGAATGGTAGTCCTGAACAACGGCAAGACCGGAGCCGTCACCTTCATCGGAACGGTGTCCCCTGCCGGAGGTAACCTCAAGGAGCCTGTGACCGAATCCACCAAGAAGGCCGCAAGGTGCTTCTACGGACTGGAGCAGAACCGCGCCGACCAGAAAAGGTATCCTGCCGTCAACCCGATCGAGTCATATTCAAAGTACCTTGAATATCCTGAGATCATCTCATGGCTCGACGAGCAGGTGGAGCACGGCTGGGTGGCCAATGTGGTCAAGGCCAAGAACCTCCTGCGCAAAGGACGCGAGGCCAATGAGCAGATCAACATTCTCGGTGATGACGGTGTTCCTGTGGCTTACCACGTAAGCTTCTGGAAGTCAGAGCTCATCGACTTTGTATTCCTCCAGCAGGACGCATTCGACGAGACCGACGCCCTCTGTCCGATGGACCGCCAGAAGTACATGCTGGACCTCGTTCTGGACATCTGCGACATCGATTTCGACTTCGAGGACTTCGAGAAGTGCCGCGAGTTCTTCAAGGAACTCATCAACGACCTCCGTCAGATGAACTACACCAAGTTCCACAGCGAGGAATTCGAGAACTACGCTAAGAAGATCAATAAACTTATCGAAGACTATGGCAAATAAGGCTTATCAAAGAATATACACAAAGCTGGAAGCCATCACCAAGGCCACCGTTTCGCTCAAGGCCAAGGGAGTTTCCAACGACGAGCTTGCCGTAGTCGGCGGCAAGCTTGCCCAGGTCGTGAAGACCAAGGGTGATCTCGTCACCCTCCAGGTGTTCTCTGGAACCGAGGGCATTCCGACCAACGCCGAGGTCACTTTCCTCGGTGAGCCACCTACACTCAAGGTCAGCGAGCAGCTCTCCGGACGTTTCTTCAACGCCTACGGAAAGCCTATCGACGGAGGTCCTGAGGTGGAGGGAGAGGAAAGGGAAATCGGCGGACCGTCCGTGAACCCTTACAAGAGACGCCAGCCGTCCGAGCTTATCCCGACTGGTATCGCCGGCATCGACCTCAACAACACCATCGTGTCCGGACAGAAGATCCCGTTCTTCGCCGACTCCGACCAGCCTTACAACCAGGTTATGGCCGACGTGGCCCTTAGAGCCGATGTCGATAAGATCATCCTCGGCGGTATGGGTCTGTCAAACGATGACTACCTGTTCTTCCGCCAGGCGTTTGAGAGCGCCGGTGCCCTCGACAGGATCATCTGCTTCGTCAACACGACCGAAGACCCTCCGGTGGAGCGGCTTCTGGTTCCGGATATGGCTCTTGCCGCCGCCGAGTACTTCGCGGTTGACAAGAACGAGAAGGTGCTCGTGCTCCTCACGGACATGACCCTTTACGCCGACGCTCTCTCGATCGTGTCCAACCGTATGGACCAGATTCCTTCCAAGGACTCTATGCCAGGCTCCCTCTATTCCGATCTCGCTAAGATCTACGAGAAGGCCGTGCAGCTTCCGACAGACGGTTCCATCACCATCATCGCTGTGACCACGCTGAACGATGGAGACATCACCCACGCCATCCCGGACAACACCGGTTACATCACCGAGGGACAGCTCTTCCTCCGCGCCGACTCCGACTCGGGAAAGATCATCATCGATCCGTTCCGTTCCCTTTCCAGGCTCAAGCAGAGGGTTCAGAACGTCAAGACCCGCGAGGACCACAGCCAGGTGATGAACGCCGGAGTACGTCTGTATGCTGACGCCCAGAACGCGAAGACAAAACTGGAGAACGGTTTCGACCTCTCCGACTACGACCACCGCTGCCTCGACTATGCGAAGGAATATGCCACCAGACTCCTCTCCATCGATGTCAACATCTCCATCACCGAGATGCTCGACACGGCTTGGGAACTGTTCGGCAAGTACTTCACCAAGGCAGAGACCGGAATCAAGCAATCATTGATCGACAAATACTGGAAAGGTAAGTAATGCCTATCAAGTTTCAATACAACAAGACTGCGCTCAACAACCTGCAGAAGCAGCTCAAGATGCGTCAGAAAGCTCTCCCTACGTTGCAGAACAAGGAGAGTGCCCTGAGGCTTGAGGTGCGCAAGGCCAAGGACAAGAGTGAGCGTCTTCTAAAGGACCTCGAAGAGGCTCAGAGGAAGTATGACTATCTTGCCCCACTGTGGAACGAGTTCGAACCCGGTCTGGTCTCAATCAAAGACATTGACCTAGTGACCGTGAAAGTCGCTGGAGTCAAGTGTCCTGAGCTAAAAAGCATTCAGTACGAGATCAGCCCGTTCAACACGTTCATCAAGCCAGCGTGGTACATCGACGGCGTGGCCATCCTCAAGGATCTGTCCAGACTCGGGATCGAGTCGGAGGTCTACGAGGAGAAGCGGCGCATCCTCGACTTCCAAAGGAAGAAGACCACGCAGAAGGTGAATCTGTACGAGAAGGTCCAGATTCCTGGCTACCAGGAGGCCATCCGCAAGATCAAGCGCTACATGGAAGACGAGGAGAACCTGAGCAAGGCATCGTCCAAGATCGTCAAGCAGCGTCACGCTGAAGAGGAATCTGAAGAAGTTATGGAGGAAAGCGGCAATGATTGAGAAAATGACTAAATACTCCTTCATTCTTCTCAGCGGGAAGAGTGAGGAATTCCTTAAGAATCTTCAAGAGCTTGGGCTGGTTGACATCACCAGATCATCCAAACCGGTTGACGAGCACTCCGCGGCTCTCCTCTCGATGACAAACGAGCTAAAGAAGGCCGTCTCCAAACTGGAGTCCATCGACTACACGCAGGATCCTGACTTCGAGAAGATTGAAGCCGAAGTTGATCCGGACACCAAGTACGACAATCCACTTGAGGCTTTCAAGGAATATTCCACCAGGCTGGACACCCTCAGAAACGAGCTTGCGCAGGCCAGAAAGGATGTCGAAAGCAGAAGGCCTTGGGGTTGCTACGACAAGTCCGCCTTCGACGCGCTCAAGGAAAAAGGCTACAAGGTTCGCTGGTACAATGTTTCCAAGAAGGCCTACGACCCTTCATGGTCGAACATATATCCTCTTCAGGAAGTGTTCGATGACGGGAAGAATGTCTGGTTCATCACCATTTCCGATGACCCGGAATATTCATTGCCTGTAGAGGAATGCACCGCTCCTGAAGGGGACCTAAGGTTCGCTGAAAGGAAGGTTGTGACCTTGACGGAAAGCGTCATCTCTTGCAAGGCGAGGCTACTGGAGCTGAAGGAATATATTCCTGAAATGCTCAGAAAGTGCGACGAGGATGTAGCCGCCCTTCAGCTGTACCTCGCTGACGCTGGAGCCGGAAAGGCAGCCGAGGACATGATCACCACCTTCATCGGCTTCGCTCCGGTGGAGAATGAAGCGGCCCTTTGCGCCGAGTTCGACAAGATGGACATCGTCTATCTCAAGGAAGAGGCCGTCAAGGACGACAATCCGCCTATCAAGTTCAAGGAGAACAAGTTCGTGAAGATGTTCACGGTTCTGACCGACATGTACGGCCGCCCGGCCTACGATGAATTCGACCCGACCCCGTGCATTTCCATATTCTTCACCCTCTTTTTCGCGATGTGCATGGGTGACGCTGGCTATGGCATCGCCCTCGCCATCATCGGACTCGCGATGAGGAAAGCCAAAGGCTTCATCGGCTCGATGGCTCCGCTCGTCACCACGCTCGGTGTCGCGACCATCGTGATGGGAACTGTTCTGCACACATTCTTCGGGATGGACATCTCTACAGCAACATGGGTTCCTGATTGGCTTAAGTCCTGCATGATCAAGGGTACAGTGGCCGGATACGATGCGCAAATGCTGTTCTCAATCCTGATCGGTATAGTGCACATCAGCGTGGCAATGCTCCTGAAGACCGCCTACGCCATCAGGCGCAATGGATTTGCCAACTCGCTCGGGACAATAGGTTGGACTCTCCTGATCGTTGGAGGTGTTATCGCCGGAGGCTTCGCCCTGGCCGGTGTCATCGACTCAGCCGTGACCAAATGGATAGTCATCGTGCTTGGAGTTGTTTCCGCTTTGGGAATATTCCTTTTCAACGACATCCACAGGAATCCGCTTGTGAACATCGGCTCAGGCCTCTACGAGACCTACAACACCGTCACTGGACTTCTTGGCGACGTGCTCAGTTACCTGCGTCTCTACGCACTCGGACTCGCCGGCGGAATGCTCGGCAACGCATTCAACCAGCTTGGACTGTCAGTCTATGGAATAGACGTTCCGGGAGTGAACATTCTTTGCTTCGTACTCATCGTTGGCTTCGGACACATCCTGAACCTTGCGATGTGCTGCCTCGGAGCTTTCGTGCATCCTCTCCGACTCAACTTCCTTGAGTTCTTCAAGAACAGCGATTACGAAGGAACCGGCAAGGCCTACAGCCCGCTGACAACAAACGATAATAAATAATAACAAAATAAACATCAAAAAATTATGAACGAAATTTTAGGTTATCTCGGTCTGGGCCTCATGCTGGCCCTTTCTGGAATCGGATCTTCCATCGGAACAACCATCGCCGGCAACGCCGCTGAAGGCGCCCTCAAGGTAAACCCTGAGAAGTCAGGAAACTACATGGTACTCTCAGCCCTTCCGGCCACACAGGGTATCTACGGATTCGTGGCATTCTTCATGTGGCTCGGCAAGGATTTCGCCGCACAGGGTCCGCTGATGTTCGGTGTCGGAATCTCTGTAGGACTTGTCTGCATGATCTCCGCCATCCGTCAGGGTATGGTCAGCGCCAACGGTATCGTCGGCATCAGCCAGGGTCACGACGTGTTCACAAACACTCTTATCTACGCCGCCCTTCCTGAGTTCTACGCCATCCTTGGACTCGTCGGTGCCATCATGGCTTAAGTTGTTTTTTTTTGACAGGCTCTGTGAACAATCAAGGTTGACATGAGCCTGTTAAAACGTCATCACTACAAAAACAGGGGTATATGTCGCTGATAAAATCAATTTCCGGCATACGCGGAACCATTGGAGGAAAGCCCGGAGACGGGCTTTCTCCTATTGACATCGTAAAGTTCACCTACGCCTACTGCGCCACACTCCCGTCAAGGAAGCCGCAGCCAAACGGTGAGAAGTACAAAATAGTTGTCGGTAAGGACGCCAGACTGTCCGGAGCCATGGTCGAGAATCTTGTCATTGGATCACTGATGGCCTGCGGAGTCGATGTGGTGAAGATCGGATTCGCCTCCACCCCGACCACAGAGATGGCCGTGACCTTCGCCAAGGCTGACGGCGGAATCATACTCACAGCCTCCCACAACCCACGCCAGTGGAACGCCCTCAAGCTTCTCAACGAGCGCGGAGAGTTCCTTACCGCAGCAGAAGGACAGGCAATCCTTGACCTCGCCGAGACAGAGGACTTCAATTTCGCCGATGTGGACGATCTCGGTCACGTCACCGAACACGACTACACCGACGAGCATCTGGACGCCGTCCTCGCTCTTGAGGCTGTGGACGTGCAAGCCGTCAAAAACGCTCACTTCAAGGTCGTACTGGATGCAATCAACTCGGTAGGCGGAATCATCATGCCAAGGCTTTTGGAAAGGCTTGGTGTAGAGTGCGTCAAACTCAACTGCGACCCGACCGGCGACTTCGCCCACAACCCGGAACCGCTGCCGAAAAATCTCACGGAACTCAGCGAGACCGTTGTCAAAGAACACGCCGACCTCGGAATCTCCGTCGATCCCGATGTGGACCGCCTGGCGTTCATCTGCGAGAACGGCGAGCCGTTTGTCGAGGAATATACCCTCGTCAGCGTGGCCAGTTACCTCTTCGAGAGAGCCGCCTCAATCGCACGAAAAGAAGGCAAAACCCTCGCGGAAGTAACGGCTCCTTACAAACCTGTCTCCTGCTCCAACCTCTCTTCCAGCCGCGCCCTGCGGGACGTGACGGAGGAATATGGCGGTGTATATCACGCCGCGGCGGTCGGAGAGGTCAACGTCACCACGAAGATGCGAGAGACCGGAGCCCTTATCGGTGGAGAAGGCAACGGAGGTGTCATCTACCCTGCCATCCACTACGGCCGTGACGCAATGGTCGGAGTGGCTCTGTTCCTTTCCAACCTTGCCCACAAGAAGATGAAGGTCAGCGAGCTCAAGAAGACCTACCCGGAGTACCACATCGCGAAGAACAAGATCGAACTCAGCGACAAGGCGCTCATCGACAAGATTCTTGAAGAGATGAAGAAGGAATATTCCAAAGAGGACATCAATGACATCGACGGCGTGAAGATCAGTTTCGAGTCCAAGCGTCAGTGGGTTCACCTGCGCCGCTCCAACACCGAGCCTATCATCCGCATCTACTCCGAGGCCCCGACCCTCGCCGCCGCGGAAGCACTTGCCAACGAGGTCATAGGTATCGCTGAGAAGGTTATAGATAACAAATAAATAAAATATGTTTTCATTCAGGACAACGGCGCTGGAGGATCAGCTGGACAAGGCATTGCTGGACGGGAGGGTCGGATGTTTCTGCACACAAAATTGCTGGGACACGGCGCGAGGGAGATACATGTACGACCTGTTCACGGAACGCGGCAACCTGAAGGCGCTGTTCAGTCCTATCGGTGCCGAATTGACTCCAGGAACGAACCACATCTCATTCGACGAGGATGCGCTGAAAGACCTTGACGCGATTGTAGTGGAGATCCAGGACGCTGGCTCAAGGTACTTCAACTACACGAAAGACGTGTTCCACCTGATGGAAGTGCTGGCGAATATGGGAGATGCCCCGGCGCTGTACATCGTTGACCACATCAACCCGGCCGGAAGAATCGTGGAAGGCTCCATGCCAACGGGTACAATTGAGCCGCACACTCCTAAAATCGCGCATAGGCACGGCCTCACCATCGGAGAACTCTGTTATCTCTGGTACAACGAAATCGGAGCCTCTTTTGCCCTGCACGTAATCTCGGCGCTGGCCAATGATTCCACACACCAGCTCCTTCCATGGACGATTGCTCCGGCCTCCGATATTCCAGGAATGTTCACCAGCGAGATGTACAGCGGCGGAGGCCTCTGGAACAACACGACCATCACCCCTGCAATCGGAACGGCAAGGCCCTACGAGTATCTCGGAGCCCCATTCATCCGCCACAACCGACTCGACATACTTCCGGCGCCATCAGGAGTTCTTATGCGTCCGTGTTCGTTCACACCGTCCACAGGACGCTACGAAGGTCAGCGTTGCAACGGCTATCAGATAATGCTGCAGCCCGGCACCGAATACCACTCCATTCTCCACACCCTGCAACTTATGAGGTATTTCACCGAAAGATATTCCCAGTTCGAACTTCTGGAAGGTTTCGAATCGAAAATCGCCGATCCGGACATGATGAGTTACATCAAAGGCGAGATTCCGTTTCAAGACCTTCGCGAACACGTCAAACTGGAGGAACAGAAGTGGATCCGAAAAGCGAAGCGTTACAGTCTTTACAATGACCAACCGTATCGCATAAAATAAGGTTCAGCGAACATATTCCACCTCTAAGCCTCCGGCAATGGATTCATTCCCATTGCCGGAGGCTTTCTGCCTTATATCAACATCCCAGGGCACTGAGCCTGTCGAAGTGACTTCCCAGCCAACGTACCCAACCACTCCTCCATCCACTTTGGTACACCAGAGCCGCCGTCCCGGTACCGAATCTCCGCATAATCTCACAAGCGAGGAGCCGACCATCCCGGAATTATGACAAAACTTGCGGAATATTTCTAAACAACTAATGCATTATGTCAAAAAGAAAGGATTCACTCAAGACAGAAAGGTTGACCGTTTTGGACTACATGGAACGGCAGATCAACGCAATGAAAACCATGAACAGACTGGGGACAGCCCGCAACTACTCCAGAGCCAGAAACAGCCTACGCACTTTTCTTGATGGTCATGACGTCTCTTTCAGAAGGATGGACGAAAGTCTAATCATGAGTTATAACAACTGGCTTGAGCGCAGAGGCGTGGTCAAGAACACCATCTCATTTTATATGAGAATCTTGAGGGCGATTTACAACAAAGCGGTCAAGGACTGTATCGCTAAACAGAACTCCCCCTTCAAAAATGTTTACACAGGCATTGACAACACCCGCAAAAGAGCGCTGGACGAGAATGTCATCAAGATTCTAATGATGCTTGACCTCAAGGACTCCCCCACGCTGGCACTGACCAGAGACATATTCATATTCAGTTATTGCATGCGTGGAATGTCGTTTGTCGACATCGCGTTTCTTCGCAGGCAGAACTTTGACGGGAATTACATCTCCTATCGCAGGAAAAAGACAGGGCAACGCCTGACTGTTTTGGTGGAGCCATGCATCGCCCGCATCATCAGACGCTATGCTGAATCTTCCGAGGGCTGCCCCTACATATTCCCAATCATTTCATCAGACAATCCCGAAGATGCATACCGACAGTACCAAACAGCGCTGGGCTACCATAACCGTAAGCTCAAGGAACTTGCGAAAAGAGCGAATGTGAATCTGCCGCTGTCATCTTACTGGGCAAGGCACACTTGGGCTACAGTCGCGAGAAACCATAATATTCCCGTCTCAGTGATAGGAGCCGCGATGGGGCACTCTTCAGAAAAGACGACTTTGATCTATCTGGCTTCGTTGGAAAACTCGGTGATTGACAAGGCTAACCGGCTTGTTATCGGGAGTATAAACAAGATGGTTTCTCCATAAGAGACATTAA
>DCCQ01000142.1:9665-9978 GCA_002314195.1 Bacteroidales bacterium UBA1077
GGTTTCTCCATAAGAGACAGCACATCCATTTTCCAAAGATAGTAAAACTTTTATTTCTCGACCACTAAAATCTGCGAAATTTCACATTTCTTACACCAATCTATTACTAATTATGACATTGCCACTCTTGTCACAAGAATTGTATAATGAGTCCAAAACTCTATAATTATCATGAATATGATCCATAGTGAACCAAAGACGTAGCGATGTTTCAACCCTGTTATATTCAAAAATAGGTAATCAAGTAGTTTGGCGCGATGTCAACTACTTGATTTGCCTATACGTAAAGCATTCTGCCGTCTCTTATGGAGAA
>DCCQ01000142.1:10025-10843 GCA_002314195.1 Bacteroidales bacterium UBA1077
CGTCTCTTATGGAGAAGCAGC
Organism: Bacteroidales bacterium UBA1077; assembly: GCA_002314195.1. Lineage (GTDB taxonomy): Bacteria > Bacteroidota > Bacteroidia > Bacteroidales > UBA932 > Cryptobacteroides. The sequence goes on from DCCQ01000142.1 coordinate 10,047, forward strand.
ACGAGTGGTTACATTGCTCGCCATTCATTACATAACACATTATAATACAGACCAATATCAAGATTGGGATGAACTATGGCTGTGTCCGACCTCAAAATAACGACCCAAGATAACATAAGGAAGGAAGCGACTGAAATCTCAGGAAGAGGGAACAACGACAAAATCTGCTGGTTCGTCATGAGAGCCTATAAATGCGAAACCAAGGCCGAAGAGAGATTATCCGAGGATGATGGTTTGGAACATTTCATACCCAAGCATTATGCGGTCAGGGTCTATCACGGAGTCAAATCCCGCCGACTTGTACCGGTCATTCCAAGCCTTGTGTTCGTGCGCGCGAGCAGAAGGCAACTCATCAGATTCAAAAAAGACAACAACTTTCTCCAGTACGTCATGCGAAAGACAAGCTCCGGCGTGGAATATCTCATCGTACCTGACAACCAAATGACCAATTTCATCAAAGTGGCATCACGTCCCGAGGAGAACTTGAAATATTTCAGTCCCGAAGAGATAGACATCAGAAAAGGGACAAGGGTGCGGATCCACGGTGGCATATTCGATGGCGTCGAAGGTATATTCATTAGAACCGAAGGAGTACGGGACCGACGTGTGGTAGTCATGCTGGAAGGAGTTATGGCAGTGTCGGCTAAGGTTCATCCCGACCTTGTGGAGGTTCTGAAATAACTATAAATTATGGGCAAAAACTCAGATTTTAAGAATGGGCGGCAAAAGGCCGCGATCATAGCACTATTCATGCTTACCATGTTGTCTTGTTCGACTCCGAAGCAGATCTCGTATTT
>DCCQ01000072.1:0-26734 GCA_002314195.1 Bacteroidales bacterium UBA1077
ATCTACAACACGATCTATGGCAGCCTCCTTGGTGAGGAAGGTGGAATATGGGAGTCAACACTGCCGCACTATTGGGCTACAAACGCTCTTACCGGTGTGCTTGAAAAATATCCTCAGGTTGTCTCGTTCCACGGTCACCTTCACTTCCCGATCAACGATCCGCGTACCCTTTGGCAGGGTAAATGGACCGCTCTCGGATGCGGTTCCACAAGGTATATGGCCATCGAGCCTGCCGGCTGGGAGGGTGTGAGCAGTACACCTACCGTGATGAACGACGCCAACAACTTCTCGCAGGGCTACTTAGTTCAGTTCGACGTCAACGGCAACATGCGCATCGTCAAGATGGACTTCTTCAACAACGGTACCATCGGTGAGCCTTATGTGATGCAGTACCCTGACGCGGCCGGAGCGAACCTAGCGAAGTACAACAACGTGACACGCAAGGCCGCCAACCAGGCTCCTACAATGAACACGATAGAGGCCAAGGATGTAAAGGAGACCGAGGCCGCTACAGTGACCTTTGCCGCTGGAAAGGATGACGAGTTTGTTCACCACTATGTCGTTACGCTCTCCAAGGCTGGCAATGTGGTTGCCGCCAAGAAGATCCTCGCTGATTTCTATCTCCATCCAAAGACCTCTGAGATGAAGTCCAGCTGGACAGTAGATTTCGGAACCCTTTCAGAGTCCGGTCAGTACACCGTCACCGTTGTCGCCGTTGATTCCTGGGACGCCGAAAGCGCACCACTCTCCGCGACCTTCAACTGCGGTGACGTGACTCCGGCGGAAAAGGTTGACAAGTGGGTTGATGATGCCGCTGGCAGTCAGGCAATCACCGCTTCCGGTACTCCTACCGGTGGTGACGGATGGCTCACCTACGCAGATGGCAAGGTTTCCTGGACAGCCAACGCAACCGGCCTTCCTCGTACCGCCACCCTCACCTTCGAGAACGGATCCTCCTTCAAACTCACACAGGTCTCCCCGGCGGACTTCAAAGGTAACTGGAACCTTACTTCAAAGATTTTCGCTAAAGTAAGCCCGTTTGCCAAAGCAGCTGATCCTGGAACTACTGCGGTTACTTTTGTGGATCCTCTCAAGCCTGTGACTCTCAAGGATGCCGAAGGTGTTGAACACACAAATAATATCGGTGTAAAAGGTTTGTACTTTGACACTATCCTTGACGCTTGTGTTGACATCAACTATGAAGCCAAGACCGTGAGAGTCGGCTTCTTCCTTGATGCCCGGGATGGCTCCGGACAAGCCGTAAACGGAAAATATGCCGTTTATATTCCTGGCCTTGCTACACGTACAGACCAGGCTTGGTACACACCTTGGCAATATGCCGAGACAGAATTAGGCGACCCTGATTATGTCTGGTTTTGGTTCACTGTCACGAATAAGTTCAACACTATTATGTACACAAACAGAGTTACAAATAATGTTGAGTTCCAAACATTGACCCAATACTCGAATAAAACGATGAATCAGATCTGTGGCATAAGCATCGTTCTTTCCAACACCAATGTCTTTAATCACTCGACTGTCAACACGGGCAATTCAGGTTTGAGTACTTACTCAAATGTTTACCAGTGTAATCCTAAGGGACAGTCAGGCGAGTTCTTTACAAGAAAGTAATCCGCGACATAACGTGTGTTATCTGACCCAAAACAGATAGCCCACTTAATATACGATCCGGGCACCCCGCCAAGGCCGCCCGGATTTTTTGTATTCCATAGTTACACCGGTTCTCTGATTTGTAATATTTATTGAGAATCATTTTCATTGCATAAGCATCCTGGGAAGTGTTGTAAGCATCCGATGAAGTACGTATTGACAAAGTACATCAGTTAAACATCCGCAAGAACCATTCTCTGAGAAGGTCAATGTTATGTTTTGGTAATTATATCGCAGTTGACTAATCTGCTATTATGTCATTAATGCTCCAGCAATAGAGGATAAAGTAACCTTTAATTCATAATTGCTTGAACCACAAAGTGACGAAGAGAATGTAAGTCAAGGCCAATGTTCAATTTTGTAAAATGGCGGCATACGATCATGCTTCTACGCCAGTGCGTGGCACGGCCGTATGCCGACCATGGAGCCGGGAACCATAGGTGGCATATCCATAGGCGTCACGTCGTGCTCAGGGCGGTTTTGTGTGCCGCCATATTCACATAATTCGGCTATCGCCGCCCCGTATATGGCAGTCCGCGCAAATAATGCCAGCGGCAGCGAGGTTGCAGACGATGAAATGTATGGCGGCAATATGATTGTTCTGCAATTGAACATGCCATGTTGGTCAACTGCGATATGGTAACCTAAGATTATGTGATACACACAGCCGCAAACTCCGCTGAAAGCCTTTATAATTTAGATTTACAGCATGGTTTGTTATAGATAACATTGCAGAAAGTCGATTTTTTCAACTTTGCGCAAGATTATCAGTGGGCGTTATGAAGTTAATCGGCAGAAAAATGTTGTTGGTTGAATATTAAAGAGTTATAAAACACCGCCCTCTGAATATATCTAAAGGAATATTTTAATTAGTTGATTAATAGGAAATTATGTATTTCAAGCATAGAACTGACTGCTTTGAACATTTTACCGAAGAATATTTCTACCTTTGCACCTGAATTTGATGCATATTAGATGAAAGCGATAGGAACGGTTCTTCTGTTGGTGCTCTCCAACATATTCATGACATTCGCATGGTACGGCCATCTGAAACTTCAGGAGATGAAGATTTCCACAAGCTGGCCTCTGATTCTGGTCATCCTCTTCTCTTGGGGACTGGCTTTCTTTGAATATTGCGCTCAGGTTCCGGCCAACCGTCTGGGTTTCTCCGGCAACGGCGGTCCGTTTAGCCTCCTGCAACTGAAAGTCATTCAGGAAGTTGTGTCTTTGGTTGTGTTCACGGTAGTCGTCACCTTCATCTTCAAGGGCGAGGCTCTCCACTGGAACCACATCGCGGCCTTCTTCTGTCTTGTCCTCGCCGTATTCTTCGTGTTTCTGAAGTAAGAGTGAAGGTTAAGTCATTGATATCTAAATAACGCACAAAGGGGGAGGACATCAGCCCTCCCCCTTTGTGCCTCAGGCGGGAATCGAACCCGCACGGACATTTCTGTCCAAGGGATTTTAAGTCCCTCGTGTCTACCATTTCACCACCAAGGCGGTGGAATGCAAATTTACTAAAAAAATGTTATTGATTACGAAAAACAGCGTCAAACCGTCTGATTTTTAACGATGCGGCGCGATCAATAGTACTTCTTTTCCTGTCGGTAAAGCGCTATGAATATGAAAATCAGTACTGTGAACGCCCACAACGATGATCCCCCATAACTTAACAGCGGCAGTGGGATGCCGATCACTGGCATGAGTCCGATTGTCATTCCTATGTTGATGAACAGGTGCATGAATATACATGATGCCACGCAGTAGCCATAGATTCGGGTGAATGCCTCCCTGCATTTTTCCGCGTCTGACAGTATCCTCAAAATAAGGAACACATAAAGCGAGATCACCACAAGGCATCCCAAAAATCCCCATTCCTCACCGACCGTGCAGAAGATGAAGTCCGTGCTTTGTTCCGGCACAAAACCGAAAGTGGTCTGTGTCCCTCCGAGGAATCCTTTCCCGGTCAACCCTCCGGAACCGATTGCGATCATGCTTTGGTTGACGTTGTACCCCACACCTGCCGGGTCTTCCTTCATTCCCAGCAGCACCTCGATCCTTTTACGCTGATGCTCTTGAAGGATGTTGTTGAAGATGAATTCGGTGGAGAACACAAGCGCGATGCCGGCAAGAAGCCCCAAAGCCGACAGGGACAGGAACCTGTTTCTCGACTTGTATCCTTTGTAAATCATGAGTGGCGCCGCGCAGACACAAGTTCCAATGAGGATGTAGAGTGGTTTTATCTTTCCCGCGAACCCCTCGGGGTTGAATTTTCCCAAAATCCATGGCAGAAGACATAAAAGCAGGAACATTCCCATGGCGATTCCGGATGTCGTTCCTATTTTACCTGTATCCAACATGTTGCAGGTCAGTATGGTGCCTGTGAGCACAAGCAGTGATACGTACGGTGAGGCGGTGAGCGTCAGGATGAAAAGCAACGCGGCAACTCCGATGCAGAAGATCCACCAGCCGGAAAATCCTTCCCTGTACATCACGAATATGAAGCCTACATAGACGAGCGCCGATCCTGTCTCACTCTCCGCAAGGATGACGAGCATAGGGATGCCGAGAATCGCTGCCGTGAGCAGGAAGTCTTTGAACCGTGTGATCTTGAAATTGCTCTGGCTCATCAGTGTGGCCAGCAGCAGTGAGGTAGTGATTTTCGAGACCTCCGCCGGCTGGAATCTTACCGGACCGAATTCGAACCAAGACCGCGATCCCTTGACTTCCACGCCAAGGAATATTACGGCGACAAGCAGGCACATGACCCCAAGGTACAAAGGCACCGACGCGCTTTCCCAGAATTGGGCGTTGATCACGAACAGAATGACCGCGGCGAGTCCGAGGGCCGTCAGGATCCAGACAAACTGCTTGCCGCAGCGGAAATTGTAGTCGAATATGCTTGCGGGGCCGTCCGAATGGATGGAGGCATAGATGTTGACCCATCCGATGAGGATGAGGAGCAGGTAAGTGGCCACCAGCGCCCAGTCAACACTTTTCTTGATGCCTCTGTCCGAAAAATTCTCCATGCCCACTGAATTATTTGTAAGCCTTCACCCGTGACATCAGGTTGCCCTGAAGCACTCTGTCCTCCAGGCCTTTTCTTTGGTCGCTGATCTCTCCGTTGAGATATTTCTCAACCAGAAGGGAAGCGATCGGGGCGGCCCATGTGGCTCCGAAGCCGGCGTTCTCTATGTAAGCGGCGACGGCTATCTTGGGGTCATCTTTCGGGGCGAAGCAGATGAACACGGAGTTGTCGGCTCCGCGCGGGTTCTGCGCCGTTCCGGTCTTTCCGCAGATGTCCAAACCTGGAACAGCCGCGATGGATGCCGTTCCACCTGAACCGAAACCGCTGTTGACAGCCCTCCACATACCGTTGATCACCTTCTTGAAATTAGTGGTGTCAACCATGGTGTACTGCCTTTCGTAATATTTCGGGTCAATCTCGACTCCCTCTGAGGCCTTGACGATGTGTGGAATCTTGTACCATCCCCTGTTGGCTACTGTGGCGCACAGGTTCGCGATCTGCATAGGAGTGGCTCCTACCTCGCCCTGTCCGATTGAGATCGAGATGATTGTTGTGAATTTCCAGCCGCCTTTGCCGTAGCGTTTGTTGTACAGTTTCGACGTAGGCAATGTCCCGCCCAACTCGGCGGGGAAATCGCTTCCCAACTTGTGGCCGAACCCGAAGCTCTGGACATACTCGTTCCACTTGTCCAGAGCCTCGCCGATGTCACGGTACTTCTTGTTTTCAAGAATATTCTTGAGGACATAGCAGAAATAACCGTTGCAGGACATCATTATCGCTTCCTCAAGGACGAGTGGTGACCTGTGCACGTGGCAACCAAGCTTTCTGTTGCCGAAATGGTAGCCCTGGCTGCACGGGTAGGCCATCTCTGTCGTGAGCGTGCCTTCCTGAAGACCAATCAGGCCGTTCACGAGCTTGAACACTGAGCCAGGAGGGTACGGAGCCTGCACTGCCCTGTTGAACATCGGCTTGTGAGGGTCTTTGATGATCTCGTCGTAGTGCTGGCCGATGTCCGCAAGCATGCTCACGTCCACTCCGGGACTGGACACCAGAGTCAGTATCTCTCCGGTCTTGGGCTCGATAGCCACAAGGCTGCCGACTTTGTTCTTCATCAGTTCCTGACCGTACTGCTGGAGGTCCGCGTTTATGGTTGTGTAGATGTCGTGGCCAGGGACGGCTTCCTTGTCCATCTCTCCGTCACGGTAGCGCTGCTCGATCTGGTTGTGGGAGTTGCGCAGGTAGATGTGGTAGCCTTTTTCCCCACGCAGTTCCTTTTCCCGCGCGGCCTCGATTCCGGTCTTCCCGGCATAGTCTCCGGGGCGGTATTCCCCGGAATGCTTCTCGATGTAGTTCGCATCCACTTCCGAGACGTATCCGAGCAGGTTTCCTCCGGCGTTGACGGGGTAGTCACGGATGCTTCTGGCCTGTCCCCTGAAGCCAGGGAAATTGTACTGTATCTCGGCGAACCGCATGTAAGTCTCAGGCTTTATCTGCTTGAGCATCACGACACTCTGGTAGCCGATGCGGCGACGGTTCCTGGCATATTCCTTCATCTTGTCCCTGATGAAATCCGGCGTCACATTGAGGGCTCCTGCCAGCATCAGTGTGTCGAACGGCTTGACCTCTCTAGGGGTGACGAGAATGTCGTAAGTGACCTTGTTGCTGACGATGATCTTCCCGTTCCGGTCGTAGATGATGCCTCTGGTCGGGTAGATGATGTCGTAGACCATCGAATTGTTGGTCGCGTCGGTCTTGTACTTGTCGTTGATGATCTGGATGTAGAACAGCTTTCCCAGGATGATGACCGCAACTACCAGCAGACCTATGACCAAAGCTTTTCCTCTACCTTCTGTCTTCATAGGTCAGCAAGTTTATGAAGCAGACGGACGCCAGGTAACTGGCCATGGTGGAAAGCCCCAGGCAGGAGACGATGAACCAGAACGGCCTTGTGCCGGCGCAGTCAGCCAGAATGTATATTAGCAGGAACAACACGGTCATCAGGATGATGGTCATCGAGACCCTTGCGAAACCGTATTTCCGGATGGTGACGCTCTCTTTCTGCTCGAATGGCTCGTTGCCGAAAAACATCCCGATTACAGGTTTCCTGAGCAGGGCCACAGGAACAAGCGACATCGCGTTGATTCCCAATGTCCCTTCAGCGAAGAAATCCACGGCAAGCCCCGTCACGAACGCAGCCAGCATGGCCTTCACCGTGCTCACCTTTGTAGGGATGCACAGCACCATCACCGGCAGGATTGTGACCATAATGTACGGAGTAAAGTGGAAATAGTTGCTCAGGACCATCTGGGCTACTGTCAGCAGAATGTATGTGAGCGTGAAATTGTTTCTCATTTCTTCGGCTGTTCTTCTTGTTGTTCGATGGCCTCTATCTCCGCGGCTTTTCTATTGGCGACGATGGTGACATATTTAAGAGCCTTGTGGTTCTGGAACAAATCCACCTCGATCTCGTTGGTCGCCCCGTTTATGATTTTTGAATCACCAGTCACGCCAATCGGGATGTCAGGAGGAAATATCGTGGAATATCCGCTGGTGTAAACCGTGTCCCCCGGGGCGAACTTGAACTGAAGCGGAATCTCCTTGAGAATCGCTTTGTCCGAACTTGTCCCATCCCAGGCCAACGGACCTACGGCTCCGGATTCTCCAAGCCTCGCGCTGATGAAAAGTTCCGTGTTGAGGAATGAGATGGCGTAGGAGTAGTGGTCGCTGACCGCATCTACGATCCCGATGACACCTTTGTCGGTGATCACGCCTGAATTGCGCGCGACTCCGTCCTCGCTTCCTTTGTCGATGATGAGGTAGTTGTGCTGGGTGTTCATGCTGGATTTTATGATGGTGGCCGGTATGTAGTCGAACCCGTTGTCCATCAGGACCGGCTTTGTGTCCATGTCCGCGGCCTTGGCAGCCATCTCATAACCTCGCACCAACCCGCGCAGCCTTTCGTTCTCAAGGGCCAGCTCGTCGTTCTGCCTCTTGAGTGAGAAATAATTGGAGACACCTTGTGTCGTGCCCCAGACCTTTGCCATGAATCCGTGCGAGATCCGCGCGATCCAGAGTCTTTGAAGCTGGTTGTTGTGTGAAAGCATCAAGACAGCCGCGACCTCCAGAAGAATGAAGACCGCAACCGTCATGATGTTCTGTACAACAGACCTCTCCTTCGGCATTATCTCATCAGGAATGAGTAGTTGGATGTCTTTTTGAGAGCTATGCAGGTACCTCTTGCCACGGCGCGGAGCGGATCCTCGGCGACGTGGAACTGGATGTTGACCTTTTCTGTGAATCTTTTCGCGAGGCCGCGCAGCAGAGCTCCGCCTCCAGAGAGGAATATTCCGTTCTCGACGATGTCTGAATACAACTCCGGAGGAGTCATCTCAAGCACATGCAGAATCGAAGACTCCAGCTTGGCGATCGATTTGTCAAGACAGTGCGCTATCTCCTGATAGGTGACAGTGGCCTCGACAGGATGGGCCGTCATCAGGTTCGGTCCGTTCACAACGAACGGCTCCGGCTCTTCGTCAAGATCAGGAATGACGGCTCCGACGGCGATCTTGATCTTCTCCGCCGTTGTCTCTCCGATCTTGATGTTGTGCTGCTGGCGCATGTAGTACTGGATGTCGCTGTTGAACACGTCACCGGCGGTGTTGATGCTTTCCTGTTGGACGATGCCCCCAAGGGAGATCACGGCGATTTCGGCGGTACCGCCACCTATGTCGACAACCATGTTGCCTTTAGGGGCCTCCACATCAAGGCCGATTCCGAGCGCCGCCGCCATTGGTTCGAAGATCAGGTACACATCACGTCCTCCGGCGTGCTCGCAGGAGTCACGCACTGCCCTGATTTCCACCTGGGTGCTTCCTGACGGGATGCCTACCACGATCTTGAGGTTCGGGGTGAAGAGTGATTTCTTCTTGCTGTTCACCTGCTTGATGAAGCCCTTGATCATCATCTCGGCCGCGTTGAAGTCAGCGATCACGCCGTTCCTCAGAGGCCGGATTGTCTTGATTCCGGGATTTGTGTGCTCGTGCATGAGTTTTGCCTGCTGGCCGATCGCTATGCATTTGCCGGTGTTGTTGTCTATCGCGACAATGCTCGGCGCATCCATCACAATCTCGTCATTTTTGAATATGACTGTGTTGGCCGTTCCGAGATCCATTGCTATCTCTTGAGTCAGAAATGAAAATGCCATAACTGTCCGTATTCTGTTCTAAAAACTTTAATCTATTATACAATTTGTAAATATACGAAAAAAGTTATATTTGTAAGAAAATATTATGAACAGAAAGAGAATATTAATTGTCATGGCCGCCGGAAGCGGTGTCAGAATGGGAGCCTCGGTTCCGAAACAGTTTTTGGATCTGGGAGGAGTGCCGATCCTTCGCCGTACGATCGAGACTTTCGTGTCGGCTGTCCCGGACATCAAGGTTGTCACTGTGCTTCCAAAGGATCATATTCCTTTTTGGAAGGAATATTGTCTTTCATCCGGTTTCGACTGCCCACAGACATTGGTCTGTGGAGGCTTCACCCGCTTTCATTCCGTAAGGAACGCTTTGGCTAAAGTGCCTGACGACACGATTGTCGCCATCCATGACGGTGTCAGGCCTCTTTTGTCAAAAGATCTGATCAGGAATATGTTCGCCCTGATGGATTCCGGGGATATCCATGCCCTCGTCCCGGTCATTCCGTCGGTTGACACCCTGAAAGTGATAGATCGTGTCAAAGGCGCCGATGGCAAGGTGGTCATGATCTCTCCTGAGGGAGAGGAGGCTGACCGGAGCAGGATTTTCGGGGCGCAGACCCCGCAGATGTTCCTGTCGGAGGACATAAAGTCGGCATATTCACAGGCTTTCGACACCGCCTTCACCGATGACGCCTCGGTTGTGTGCAAAAAAGGTATACCGCTCTCCTTTTGCGATGGAGAGCGGTATAACTTCAAGTTGACATCCCCGGAGGATCTGTCCCTGGCGAGACTGATCATTTCTTCTTCTCGAACTCGTCAGGCTGGTAGGTAGTCCTCTTGTAGTCCTTGACCCAGACCTGACGCTCGATCGCCTGGTCGAGAGAGATCATCGTCTCTGTTGACTGGATGTAAGGAATGTTCTGGATCGTGTTGATGAGGATCTCCATAAGATGATCATTGTCAAAACAATAAGCCTTAAGGAGCAGGGCGGCCTTGCCTGTCACGAAGTGGCACTCCACAATCTCGGCGATCTTCTTCAGGTTCGCCACAACCTCCGGATATTTGTCGGCTTCGGAGAGGGTCACGCTGATGAACGCGCACACATTGAGCCCCAATGCCTGAGGTTTAACGAGCAGCCTTGACCCGGTTATTACGCCGTTAGTCTCCAACCTTTTTACTCTCTGGTGGATAGCGGCTCCAGAAACGCCGCACTCACGGGCGATTTCCAGGAATGGCATCCTGGCGTTGTTGACCAAGAAAGAAAGGATTTTCTGGTCAATCTGATCGATGTGATAAGTTGCCATTGCTTTCGATTTATAACTGAACAGCCGCTAAATTATATAAAAAATCTTAAAAAATCAAGATTTCCTAAAGCGGCGACGCCCTTTTTCGGTTGGTTTAGAATTGTTTATTATCTCCATACATGCCGACTCTGTCAGGGTGGACGCGTCAGTGCCTTTCGGAATCTTGTAATTCGATCCGGCGTGCTTTATGTACGGGCCGTAGCGACCATTGATCACCTGGATGTCATTGTCCTTATATTCAGCCATAACGGAGTTCGCCGATGTCTTGTTCAGCCCGTCCTCGATCACCGCCGCGCATTCGTCCAGAGTGATCTTGATGGGATCCTTGCCGCGCGGAATCGAGAAATTCTTGTCGCCGTACTTCAGATACGGACCGAAGCGGCCTTTCATCGCAATCACCTCCACACCGTTATATTCCCCGACATGGCGAGGCAGCTGGAACATCTTCAGCGCTTCCTCAAGGGTGAGGTTCTCGATGAGCTGATCCTTTCCGAGGGACGCGTACTGAACATTCTCGCCCTCGCCTTTCTGGATGTAAGGGCCGAATTTGCCGAACTTCGCGGTGATCTTGTTGCCTTCGCCGTCAGTGCCGAGATCCTTGGACACATGACTGTAGTTCCCGTCATGGAGCACTTCTTCGACCTTCTTATGGAACGGGGTGTAGAAGGCTCCGATAACATCGTTCCAGACGAGATTCCCATCAGCGATCTGGTCGAATTCCTTCTCGACGTTGGCCGTGAAGTCGTAGCCCATGATGTCGGTGAAATTCTTCTCAAGGTAGTCTGTAACGATCATTCCGATCTCTTGCGGGAGCAGTCTTCCCCTTTCGGCCCCTACGGTCTCGGTCTTCGTGATTTCGGAGATGTTCCCGTTCTTCAACTCCAGGTCATTGACGGTGATTTTCTTGCCTTCCTTGTCTCCCTTGACGATGTAGCCGCGCCCGGTGGTCAGGGTGGCGATTGTCGGGGCGTATGTTGAAGGACGGCCGATGCCGAGTTCCTCAAGTTTTTTGACCAGAGTGGCCTCTGAATATCTCGGCGGCGCGGCTGTGAACTTGCATTCCGCATTGATGCCTTTTTCCTCCATCGCGGTTCCGACCTGAAGGTCAGGGAGCATGACATCCTCTTCCTCTGCGTCCTGGCTGTCAGTCCCTTCGATATATAATTTAAGGAATCCGTCGAACAGAACCTGCGTGGCCTGTGCGTTGAATCTCTCGGTCCTCTTGTCGGAAGCCACCCTCAGTGTCGTGTTGAGAACCTTGGCGTCCGCCATCTGCGAGGCCACCGTCCTCTTCCAGATCAGGTTGTAGAGTTTCTGCTCCTGCGCGGTGCCCTCGATCTCCGTGTTCTCGATGTATGTCGGACGGATGGCCTCGTGAGCCTCCTGGGCTCCCTTGCTGTGGGTCTTGAACTGGCGAGTCTTGGAATATTCAGGACCGAAGTTCTCGGTGATGAATTTCTTGGCCGTCCCGAGGGCCAGGGTGGAAAGATTCGTGGAGTCGGTTCTCATGTAGGTGATGAGACCCCTCTCGTAAAGGCTTTGCGCCACCCTCATCGTCATGCTGACCGGGAAGCGGAGTTTCCTTGCTGCCTCCTGCTGGAGCGTGGAGGTCGTGAACGGAGCCGCCGGGAAGCGGGTTGCCTCTTTCTTTTCCACATCGGCGACCGTGTAACTCGCCCCGATGCAGTCCTGGAGGAACATTCTCGCCTCGTCGATCGTCTTGAACTTCGTGTCAAGAACGGCCTTGACCTTGACCGCGGCCGGGAATCCGGCGGGATGGAATGTCGCCTCGACCTTGTAGAAAGCCTCGTTCTCGAAAGCCATGATCTCCTTCTCCCTTTCGACCACAAGCCTCAGAGCCACTGACTGCACACGTCCGGCCGAAAGCTTCGGCTGGATCTTCCTCCAAAGAATAGGGGAGAGTTCGAAACCGACAAGCCTGTCCAGGACTCTGCGGGCCTGCTGTGCGTTGACAAGGTTCATGTCGATGGAACGCGGATTCCGCACCGCGTTCACGATCGCGTCTTTGGTGATTTCGTGGAACACGATTCTCCTTGTCTGTGCCTCATTCAGCCCGAGAGTCTCGAAGAGATGCCAGGAGATGGCCTCTCCCTCTCGGTCCTCATCGGATGCGAGCCACACTGTGGAAGCGCTTTCCGCCGCCTTCTTAAGTTCCGCCACGACTTTCTTCTTGTCGGAAGGTATCACGTATTCAGGAGTGAAGTTCTTTTCCACGTCCACACTAAGTTTCTTGTCCTGAAGATCCCTGATGTGCCCGAAACTGGACTTGACCACATAACCGCTGCCCAGGAATTTCTGTATAGTCTTGGCTTTGGCCGGAGACTCGACGATAACTAGATTGTCTGCCATATTGTACTATTTTACAGGCCTTTCATAGATAGTTTGCCATTTCAATCTGCAAAGTAAGCCACAAACTGGGCAATTTTCCAAATTTTGTTATAAATTTGTCCTTATTATGACCGACTCGACTCGAAAGAAAATAACCAAGTGGTTCTGGATCGCTGTGACGTTTCCGGTGCTGCTTCTTGTCTTTATGATACTCCTTGTCTGGATGTTCGCCGACATCCCGTCATTCAAGGATCTGGAAAACCCGGACAACAAGCTGGCCACGCAGGTTCTCGCCGAAGACGGGGAGATCCTGACCACGTTCCATATCGAGAACAGGACGTATGTCTCCTATGACGAGATTTCGCCGAACCTTGTCCACGCCGCCGTCGCCACGGAGGATGTCCGTTTCTACAAGCATTCCGGCATTGATTTCAAGGGGCTTGGACGAGTGTTTTTCAAGACGATCTTGTTGCATAATTCCAGCCAGGGAGGCGGCAGCACGATCACCCAGCAGCTCGCGAAGACCCTCTACCCGAGGGCGGAGATGGGACGGAGGATTCCGGGAATATACCATGCCAAGATGGTGTGGATCAAGTTGAAGGAATGGATCACGGCGGTCAAGCTTGAAAGGGACTACACCAAGGACGAGATCATGACGATGTACCTCAATTCCATATTCTTCGGCAGCGGAGCCTATGGCGTGCGTTCGGCGTCGGAGACGTTCTTCGGCAAGCTGCCGTCCGAGTTGACGGTCGAGGAGAGCGCCATGCTTGTGGGGATGGTAAACAAGCCTACAAGGTATAATCCCGCGATCAACCCTGACAAGGCTTTGACCAGAAGGAACTTCGTGATCGGCCAGATGGAGAAGGCCGGTTATATTGACAAGGCCCAGAGGGATTCCATCCGTCTTATTCCGATCGAACTGAACTACGAGGTGCAGGATCACAACGCGGGTCTGGCTCCTTATTTCAGGGATATGGTGCGCCGAGTGATGAGCGCGAAGAAACCTCGCCGGTCCGATTACACGATGGTTGAGGATTATTCGGCCGATTCCTTGGCATGGGTGTCTGACGACCTTTACGGCTGGCTGGACAAGAACAAGAAGGCAGACGGAAGCCGGTACGACCTTGACCGCGACGGCCTGAGGATCTACACGACCATTAATTATAAGATGCAGAAATATGCCGAGGAGGCGGTGGCGGAAAGAATCCGGGACCTTCAGGCTGATTTCCGCAGGGATCTCCGCAGCAAGACCAACAAGCCTTTCTCCAACGACATCGATGAAGAGACGAGGGACAGGGTGATGAAGCAGGCCAGGCGCTGGAGCGACCGCTATCGAGTTTTGAAGAAGGAAGGAAAGAGCGAGGCGCAGATTCTGAAGACATTCTCGCAACCAACCAAGATGCGGGTGTTCGCCTATAATAAGAAAGGTTACGCCGACACGACCATGACTCCGGACGACTCGATCCGTTACTATAAGTCCATACTCCGCACGGCCTTCGTGGCCATGGAGCCTGGCACCGGTCACGTGAAGGCTTATGTCGGTGGGCCGAACTACCGCTATTTCAAGTATGACAACGTCCGCCAGGGCAAGCGTCAGGTCGGCTCGACAATCAAACCGTTCCTCTACACGCTGGCCATGCAGGAGGGCATGACCCCTTGTGACAAGGTTGTGAACCTGCCTCAGACTTTCGTGCTGCCGGACGGCAACACATGGACTCCGCGTAGCACGGACAAGGAAGAATGGATCGGAAAGACGGTGACCCTCAAGTGGGGCCTTACCAATAGCTCCAACAACATCTCGGCCTACCTGATGAAGCAGTTCGGGCCGGAGGCGATGGCTGACATGATGCGCAGGATGGGCATTCAGAGCCACATCGATGAGGTGCCGGCGCTTTGCGTCGGACCTGCCGACCTGTCTCTTTGGGAGATGGTGGCGGCCTACAACACCTTCCCGTCGAGGGGAGTGTACATCGAGCCTCTTTTCGTGACCAGGATTGAGGACAAACAGGGCAACGTGATCAGCGAGTTCACCAACCGCAAGCGTGAGGCGATAGGTGAGAACACGGCCTATCTGATGGTCAATCTGATGGAAGGTGTCGTGCAGGGTGGAACGGCCAGCAGGCTCCGCTACCGCTACAAACTTATGGGCGAGATCGCCGGAAAGACAGGAACCACCAATGACAACGCCGATGGATGGTTCATAGGCTACACACCGACTCTTGTGGCGGGAATATGGACCGGAGCGGAAGACCGTCAGGTGCATTTCCAGTCGATCACCTATGGCCAGGGCGCGCACATGTCCCTCCCTACATGGGGAATATTCATGCGTAAGGTCATAGCCGACGGCACATTGGGAGTCTCTGAAAGCGACAGATTCATCGCTCCGGCCGGAGTGACATTGAATCTGAACTGCACCGGTGGAAACGAAGACGCATCGTCGGCGGAAGTCCGGCAGAAAGCTGAAGACTATTATTTTGAATAATAAGGAATATACGAATATGGGCAAGTACCAGAGGATAGCAGTGATTTATGGAAGCGACTCTTCAGAGTGGGAGGTCGCATGCCGCAGCGGGGAGTTTGTCGCTTCACGCATCGACGGGACGAAGTACGATGTCTATGAGATTTTCGCACGGTTCGGCAAATGGTCTCTTGTGGCGATGAAAAAACGTGACGCCATGAGAATCCCTTTCGCCGAGGGTGCAAGACCTGAAATTGACAAGACGGATTTCTCCGTCAAAGTGTACGGCGAGAAAATCAATTTTGACTATGCTTACATAGTGCAGCACGGCACTCCAGGCGAGAATGGTCTTCTTCAAGGCTATCTTGAGATGCTTGGAATTCCGTTCAGTTCATGCAGTGCCTTTGTCTCGGCGATAGCTTTCGACAAATTCGCCTGCAAGAGTTATCTGCGGGAGGTTGATTTCGTCAAATGCGCTCCGGATGTGTTTGTCCGCAATGGAATGGACATTGATGCCGTCTGCGCCAAGGTCATCGGGAAACTGAAGTTCCCGGTGTTTGTGAAGCCTACCGATGGCGGATCAAGTTTCGGAATCACCAAGGTCCGCAAGGCCGAGGATCTGCCGGAGGCTATCCGGTTCGCTTTCTCGGAAGGTCCTTCGGTCATCATCGAACAAGGAATTCCGGGCCGTGAGTTCACCTGCGCGGCTTATGCTGACGCGGAAGGTGTCAAGTCCTTGCCTGTGATTCAGGTTGTCACGGAGAATGACTACTTCGACTACGACGCCAAGTACAACGGACATAGCCAGGAAATCTGCCCTGCTCCGATAGACGACAGCCTGAGCGGACATATTCAAGAAGTGAGCAAAAGAATATATTCGCAGTTGGGATGCGCCGGTGTCGTGAGGATGGACTACATTCTTGCGGATGACGGCCTTTACTTCTTGGAAGTCAACACGATCCCGGGCATGACCAGCGCGTCTCTCGTGCCGAAGATGATCCGCACGGCGGGAATCGACATCACTGACTTCCTGACCGGTATAATCGAGAATTCGTAGATGATTCTGACTAAAATTTAACGCTTATGCTATTGAAGGATTTCCTGAAGGAAGGTGTGACACGCCTTGAGACTCTCTATCCGACCAATGAGGCAAGGAACATTATGCTCATGCTTTGCGAGAGCCGTATCGGCACCAAAAGTTACACACATATCGTTGAGCCGGAGTATCAGATCAAGGACAAGTCTTTGGATGGCCTCAATGCCGATTTGGACAGGTTGGCGTCGGGCGAGCCGGTTCAATATGTCATTGGTTTCGCCGATTTCTGCGGTTTGAGATTCAAAGTCTCTCCGGACGTGCTCATCCCTCGTCCCGAGACTGAACTCCTTTGCCGTGAGGCTATCAAGATAGGATCCAGGATACAAAGAATGAGAAAGGCTTACGGCAAGTCCGCCAGACCTGTCCGGGTTCTTGACCTTTGCACGGGATCAGGCTGCATCGCATGGACCGTCGCCCTGAATATCCCGGGAGCGGAGGTTATCGGTGTGGACATCTCGGAGAAGGCTGTAGCAGTGGCCTCGAACCAGGATTTCGCATTGAGGCTTAAGGAGACGGAAGGCGCTGAGGCACCTCGCTTCATCGTGGCCGATGTCCTTGCGGATTCCCACTCGTACATTGATGGTGATTTCGACCTGATTTTGAGCAATCCTCCATACATCATGGAGTCACAGAAAGAGCAGATGAGGGCCAATGTCCTTAACTTCGAGCCTTCAACGGCTTTGTTTGTGGATGATGAGGACCCGTTGGTGTTCTATCGTTCCATAGCCGCTTTGTCCTACGAATGCCTTTCCTCTGAAGGTAAGGGACTTACAGAGATTAATGAACTTTTGGGCCTGGAGACGGCGAAGGTTTTCAGCGAGGCCGGTTTCTCCAAAACTGAGGTGGTGAAGGATTTTTACGACAAAAACCGCTTTGTCTTTTATTCAAAATAGTGCCTGGACATTGTTCCGGGCCTGTTTTTGACAAATAGCCGTGGAATAATTGTTTCCACGGCTATTTTTATGTCCCTTTGTGCTGTATTAACAACTTAAAACTCATTTAAAATGAAGAATTTCAGTACAAGGGAAAAGTTGTCGGCCCGGATTGTGCCGGCACTTGCGGTATTGTCCGCTCTGTTTTCATCATCCTGCGACCGTGTGGAGCAACCGGTCCGGTCTCCTGCCGCACCACCCGTGGCCGTTGCCGGCCGGATTTCTGACATCAGCACGGAGGAGGTTGCCAGAATGCTTTCTGAACTTCCCATGTCGATTGTCCAGGTCCGTGAAGTGTATGACGGAGTAAGCTCCTCTGTGTCCAACGGCTATGACGAGGAGTACCTTTTCTCCAGCCTTTTCTCCAATCCAGGAGCCGGTGTCGGGGATGAACTGATTGCCACAAGGTCGGCTGTGGAATATCCGGAACCGCTCCGTGACCTTTTGTCCACGGTGTGTGCCGCTGAGACAAGGTCGGGGGCACTCGCGGATGTCCTTGCGGATTCGGGACTACAGATTTATTGGCCGTACTCTGAGGATTGGGACGGGGAAACCATGCCGGTGATCACGTTTGATCCGGAGGATTCGCGGACATATTCAATAAGCGTCGAGGATTCAGGAAAGAATGTCGGCTTTCTTAGGGAACAACTTCCAGGTGGCTCTTGGATTGTCAAGGAAGTCATTGTGGATGAGGAATATGCCCGCACGCGCCCGGTGTGGGTCATCAATCACAACGAGGATTCCTCTTACATGACGCCGCAGATGCTTCAGGCGCTTTATCCTGAACGTTTCACCTCTCTTGCCACAAGGTCGGTATCGGATTCCAAGACTCTGGTGCTTAAGGAGTTCAAGGCACACCGCAATTATGATTCCTGGTTCGCCGGAGGCTCCGAGTTCTTTGTGAAGTGTGGTTCCCTGAACGGATTTACGGCCAAGACTGAGGATGAGTTGAAACTGTACAGCCCTTCAGTGACGGACATGATGATAAACGTAAAGCGTAAACAGGTCGGAAAAACTCTGAGGTTCAACACTGTGCTGGTCTCGGAATGGACACCGCAGCTGGAAGAGTGCGTCTTTCTGATGATTGAGGATGACGGCGGCAAGCAGACATCATGGAAAGCCAGCGGTTTGGTGAAGATCAAGTCCAGGTCCTACGGATTTGAAGTCGAACTTCCTTTGCGTCGCAACGATGACCTCGTCTGGCGCGGCAAACTCTCAGGCAATTATTTTGAGAAGTACAACGGCAAGCCGAACCGGTTCGGTGACGTCAGCGTCACCTTCAGTTTTATGTAACCCGATGAATGCTTGAATATTCCTCTCGGCGCTCCGACTTATCCAGTGAACTTGTGCTCTGCTGAAAAAGAATGCTGAGTCGTGCTTTGCGTGAGCGTCACCATAAGCTCGGTGGCGGAAGGTCGCTGAACATGCCGAAGCGCCGAGTGGAGTTCAAAGTTTTTCATAAAACGTTGTGGAATTAAAAATAATACCTATATTTGTATGCCAGTGATTTTAAGATTGTTCGGTTTTACTTTCTACTTTTTCAGCAGAGAATATGAACCAATTCATGTGTGCATTTAAGGTGCTGATGGGTATGCTGTATATGACTTGATAAATAACAGTTTTGTTAAACGGACGGTGAATAATGTCAAGACTGGAGACTTGAGAAAGATAGAGATGGTCTTGGAGGAGAACAAAGAGACGATCATTCGGGCTTGGAATAACTATTTTTATAACACAGTACGATGAAGATAAGAAAGATATGGTTTGACGAACGATGCCTGTACGGTAAAGATGAATCCGGAAATATTTACCGTCAGTCGTTATTGTGGTATCGTGCCTTGCTGGATGCTGATGAGGAACAACGCAGGAATTATCATATCGGCTTTGAAGGTATTCATTGGCCTGATCTGAACGAGGATGTCAGTTTTGAAAGTTTTACTTACAAAGATGCCATTCCGACCGCGTTTCAGGAATTCCTTCTGACCCACAAAGAAATCAACATCGCTGGGTTCTCTGAATATGCCGGCATAAATCCAACCCTTTTCCGCAACTATGTCAATGGCTTCAAGCACCCATCCGCAGAGAGGCTTCAGCAGATACAAAATGCTATGAAATCCTTGGCGAAATCCTATTCCAATGTGGATTTCACAACTACACGACCTTGACGGAGCCATCTTGATGAGGAGGATTTGCTTCCTTTGGTTGATGGCTGCACGCCATTGGATGACCTCAAGGCCATTGAGTTGATGATGATGTCAGACATAGTCATAGATTACGAGAAGGAGCATTCTCCTATAGCAAAGCCTAGCGTTGCTGAACTTATCGCTAATGGCCTGAAAGAGAATCATATTACCCAGAAACAACTTGCGGAGGAGCTTGGAATCAGCACCACGCGTGTGAATGATCTCGTGTCAGGAAAATCAGAACCAAACCTGAAAACGGCTGGACATATCTGCCGTTTCCTGAAGATACGCCCTGCGGCGATGCTTATGCTTTGATAACCGCTTACGGATCTGGCAAGAACAAAAAGTTTTCTATAGATTTTCTTTGACAGTCATCTCGCAGCCTGCGCAGTCGAAAGTGAGGCGGTAGCGTTTGCCGTTGTTGGTTAAGTATAGGTTGCCGGTTGGGATTGTGCGTTTTACCGGTGCCGGAACGGTGTCTGGTGGAAGGCCAGTTTTGTTTTGCGGTCCGTTTGTCTGATGAATCGGGCAAAGACCGAGTTCGTGGCGGATGCAGTACTTTGTCCGCATCAGCTCAGCGTCGGGACTGTGAGAGATCTCAAAAGCGTCATCGGCTTGAGTGGCTCCCAATGACAGGTATGTTTCTCTGGCGATGTGGTTGGCGATGTTTGCCTTGTACGAAAGGAGAATGCCATCCTGCACTTTTTCTTGAATATCAGATACTTCCGACAGGTTTGCCACATTGCTTCGCGGATTGTTTGCCGGAAGCGGAACCGCTTTGCAAGGCATCTCTTCGAGGGTGGCGGCGAGGTCGCGCCTGATAGCGTTCAGCGCGGAGACCGGAAGGAACGGCAGCGAGCCGTCAGGTGTCTTGACCTCAAGCGAACGGAGGGTGAATGAATATATTCCCGTGGCTTTTGAGATCTGTGTCGCGAACATTCCGCGCATCCTTTCCGCATTCTCCGCCGCTCTGTCTCCTGCTTCGCGCTCCAGAACAACACTTCGCCCATCCTGTGTCATTGCGCTGATTTTCAGTAAATATGATTGCCCGTTCAGTCGCTTCGGCAGGCTCGGCGACCAATCCTTTTCGGCCACTGAGCAAATATCTTCGGTAGCAGAGCCTGTCGAAGTGACCGGAGCGACCATAACAGAAATGTCCACTGAAACAGGAATCCTCCTGACCGGCAGGTTGGAATCCAGTTCCTTCTCGAAAGCGCTGCTGAGATTGCGGTACAGTCTCGCTCTGGGATAGAGTCCATGAACAACATTCCTGCACGTTATCCGGTTTTCTTGGCAGACATCGCCACGGAAACCGACCACTTCTCCACGTCCTTTGGCGATGAAAGAGAACCCATCCCCGTTGTGAAGCTGCTCATTTGGATTCTTCATCCGCACTTTTATCGTGACATCATCTTCACCTGTGCGTTTTCCTGTCGGAGGGGTCTGACGCATCGGAGTGATGGAAACCACCGTGCCGATTTCCTCTCCGATAGATTTAGGCGCGTCCATAGAAGACCAACCGACCGACCGTTTTCCGTCCAGAAACAACTGCGTGTACCCGCGGTTGAACGTCTTTCCCAGATCCGGCGTGAATCCGCCTTCCGACCGCCCGGACGAAACCCTGCGGTACCTTTCCGGATTCGTTGCGACCAACTCATCCAATGCCAATGAATATGCCCGCACGACATTCCGCACGTAGGAGATGTTCTTCAGACGTCCCTCGATCTTGAACGAGCATATTCCCGCCTCCGCAAGATCCGCCAGCCTGTCCTTGAGGTTGTAGTCCTTGAGCGACAGCAAGGCCTTGTTCCGCACCAGAACGTTTCCGGAACCATCCACAAGGTCGTAGAGCGACCGGCAGGCCTGGATGCATTCCCCACGGTTGGCACTCCGACCTGCGATCCGTTCAGACATGTAGCATTGTCCGCTGTAGCAGACGCAGAGGGCTCCGTGCACGAAAAACTCCAACTCGCAGTCAACGGCCTCGCGCACCGCCTTGATCTGTTCCAAGGACATCTCCCTTTCCAGAACAAGCCGTGAAGCTCCGATGCTCTCGTAAAGCCGTGCCTTTTCCGGAGTCCTTATAGCACATTGTGTCGAAGCGTGGACCGGCAGGTCTGTCAGTTTCCAGACCGCAAGATCCTGTGCGATGATGGCATCCACCCCCGCGGCCTTCGCTCCGGCAAGCAACCGTTCGGCCTCCGCAAGTTCATCATCGAAAAGAATTGTGTTGAGTGTCAGGAATATGCGCGCCCCGAACCTGTGGGCATATTCAGTAAGCCTCTGGATGTCCTCCATCGAGTTTCCGGCGGCCTGACGCGCCCCGAACGCAGGTCCGGCGATATACACGGCATCGGCACCGCAGTCTATCGCCGCGATGCCGATGTCAGCGTTTCTTGCCGGAGCAAGTAATTCGAGATGGCGAACCATTATCCTTCGCTAGGAACCATCACCGCAAGCGGTGAAAGTATTACTTGCTGAGGGAAGCGATCATCTGCTTGGCCTGTGCGCCGAACTTAGGATCGTCCTGAACCTTCTTGTAGAACTCAAGAGCCTTGGCGTTGTTCTTCGCGCCCTGGTAGAGAGCGGCGACGGTGAAGGTGATGGCCGGAGCGTTCTTCGCGTCCGGTTTGATCTCAAGGTACTTCTCGAAGTACTTGATGGCGTCAGCGTTCTTGCTGAGTTTCTGGGAAGCCTGGCCGGCAATGAGGTAGGCCGTGGCGTTCTCGGCATATTCGTTGGCCTTCTCGGCGGCCTTGACAGCGTCAGCGAGCTTGCTTCCCTTGAAAGCTGCATTGGCCTGCTTTACATAGATGTTGGAAATCTGCTCCTTGGCAGTCTCCTCCTCACCGTTCCAAGCCGCGTGCTTGAAAGCCTCGATGGCCTCCTCGGTCTTGCCCTGTGCTCCGAGAGCCTGGCCAAGATAAAGAGCGGTCTTGCCGGCGGTCGTGTCGATGGCGTAGGACTTCGCGAAACCGTCAGCGGCGGTGGCGAAATCCTTTAGTTTGAGTGCGTCAACACCCTTCTGCATCCACATCTGAGGAACGAGCTCTTTTGCTCTTTCGACAACCTCGGTGTTTTCATATTCAGTGGCGATTTTTTCGACCTCGTCAAGTTTGGCGGCGGCCTCATCGTACTTCTTGTCCTTGATCAGATCCTTGGCGATCTCAAGGGCGACACCTGGGATGGCGTTCTTGCAGTTGGTCACGAGCTCATCAGCGTCAGCGCCTATGGTCTTGCCCATTTCGAGAGCCTTCTGGAAGCAGTCAAGGGCTTCTGCCCAATTCTTCATTGAGATGGCTGTGGCTCCATTATTGTAGAGTTCAGTTGCCTGAGCCATGTCCTGAGCGGAAGCCATGCTTGCGGCCATAAACGCGGCCGCGATCGTGAGAATAAACTTTTTCATCGTATTAAAAATTATGTTAACTATATTCTTCATAACAGCAATAACCACAAATGTAATAAAAATTTTGTGTCAATTGCACATTATTGGCTAATTTTGCCTTAAACGGGAGGTGTCAAAGATGCGTAATTCTATCTTCAAATCAGTCTTGTGTTCTGTGCTGCTCGGTTTTTCAATAATGATGCCAGCGCAGGATCTGCCCGTTCTCCAGAAGGACGGAGCGGTCACGACAGGCAGTCTCGCCAACGGAATATCATACTATCTGGTGACGAATCCTTCGATGAAGGGAGTCGCTGACTTCGCCCTTGTCCGCAAAGGCGCATGCGACACTTTGTCCGCGCGAAAGGAACTTTCGTCCCTGCCCCACTTCAACAAGACAATACCATATAAATTTTTGTCCCGTAAAGGAATAGGCTGCCGTCCTGAAGGGTATATCTCCTATAGGGACGATGCCACCATATTCAGATTCGATGATGTTCCGGTCTTTGATCAGGCCGCGTCTGACACCACTCTTCTGATGCTGTTTGATCTGATTTCCGCCCAGCCGCGCCAGCATGCGATCATCATAGCCGGCGACATCAACACCGCCGCCATCAAGGAAAGAATGAACGTCTTCGCCTTGATGGTACCTTACCGCAATCCGGCGTACAAGAGGAAGGAATATGTTTGGATACCATCCGTGGAGACGGAATATTCATTCATCCCGTCTGATCAGGCTTCGGTGACAGTGGACTTTCGCTCGCCGAGAACTCCTGACGACCAGATGAACACGATCCAGCCGTTCATCTCGGAACTCTTTTCGGGTTCGTTGAAGGAAATTGTGTCAGGCAGACTGCGCGAGGCGTTCCAGTCCAGGAATATTCCCGTTCAAGCTTTAGATATTGACTATGAGGGAAGTTCGGCAAGTTCCGGGGACGAGCGTTTCCGCGTCAGCGTGAAAACGAAAGGCTCCCTGTTGCTGCCCGCGACGCTGGCCGTGGTCTCTACCCTTTCCGAGATAAGTTCGAAAGGTGTCGGAATTGATGAATATAAGGTCGCGCGCAACTCCGTCCTGAATGATTTTTTCAGGACGCAGACGAATGATGCCCTTGTTCTGCGCTGCGTGTCATCGTACCTTTACGGTTCAGATCTGGCCACGCCATCTACGAAGGCGGCGTTCTTCGCGTCAAGGAAGATGTCCCCGAAGGCTGAGACTGAGTTCTTCAACAGTTACGTGTCCGCGTTTCTGGGTGACGGGGACAATTCCATTGTGACTTGGACCGGTGGAATCCAAGATTACGATGGATGGTTCTGGCCGTCCGTGTACCGTTCCGCCTGGGATGGCGTGGCACTTTTGCATAAGTCTACATATCAATGGAAAACCAGCCAGAGAGATTCCACGGATTTGTGGAACGAGAAGAACAAGGTTAAGTTGAGGTCTGTGGCCGCCGAACCAGTGTCTGATGGCGAGATGTGGACTTTCTCCAATGGAATGAAGGTGATTTTCAAGAAAATGGACACCAAGGGACGGTTCAACTATTCTTTGATGATCAAAGGTGGGTACTCAACGGTCCGTAACCTGAGGCGGGGCGAGGGGGCGTTCTTTTCCGATATGCTTGGGCTTTGTGCCATCGCCGGGATGCCGGGCGGTGATTTTGAAAAGACATTGAAGGCAGAAGGAGTGGAGATGGACTGCTCGGTGTCGACTTCAGACTTGAGATTGTCCGGCAGCGCTCCGTCGAACAGACTTACCTTGGTCCTCAAATCCCTGTTGTCGGTGGCTAATCAGAGAAGAGCTTCCGATCTGGCGTTTGAGTCGTGGCGTAAAATGGAACTGGCTTCCCTCAAACCGGCCTGTCTGGACAGCCTGATGTACCCTGACTATGATTATTCCGCTGTCAGGACACCGTCCGGATTGGTAGATGGAACGATGCGTGATGCCAATGATTTTTTTGACAGTCAGTTCATCAAGTCTAATGACGGAGTACTTGTGATTGCCGGTGACCTCTCACCTGAGTCAGTGCAGAAGATCCTGTGTCAGTACCTTGGTGGATTCCGGGTCAGCAAGTCATTGTCAGCGCGGCAGTTCTCTCCTTATAAGCTGCGCACTGGGGCGACGACATATTCCAGGATCGGGACCCCGGTGAGCATTAGCATAGGCATGGCCTGCGCCGAACCGTTCACGACCGAGAATTACATGGCGTTCAAGGTGGCCGGTCTGGCTCTCCAGCGCAGACTGACCGGCGTGATGGCCGAGCACGGGTTCAGTGTCAGGATGACCGACCGTTTCAGTGTCTGGCCTCAGGAGGCTTTGGAATTGATATTCACGTGCTCTCCTGTGCCGGAGTCCGGCCTTCCATACGGTGTGGACAGCGGCTCAGACCAGCCGATGAAGTCCCTTGTGGCTGCCAGAAAGACGATCGAGGACGTGCTTTCCAAGCCGGTGAACGCCGCCGAGTTGGCTTCCTGCAAGTCTCTGCTGACCAACAGCTACTCGACTTATCTCGCTGATCCAAAGAATTATGTGGACGCAATCCTGATGCGCTATTCCGGCGGAAAGGATGTGCTGACCGGTTATAACAACAGAATCGGCAGCGTCTCTGCCGACAAGGTTAAGGAAATCTTCGGCGTGCTGTCCGAAGGAATGAGGATTGAATATGTCGTCAAACAATAAGTTCGGAACCATTATCCAGATTGGAGATGTCCTTGTGTCAGAGGATGTTGTCACTGAATATTTCGCCTGCGACTACGCAGTCTGCAAGGGTTGCTGCTGCATCATCGGTGACAGCGGTGCCCCTCTTGAGGAATCCGAGTTGGAGTCTCTGGAGGAGAACTACCCTGTATATTCAAAACTGATGAGGCCTCAGGGCCGCGCGCAGATTGACAAGGAAGGCTTTTTCTCCATCGACCGTGACGGAGACATCGTGACCCCGGTCGTGGATCAGACCGAGGAGTGCGCCTACACCACCTTCGACGAGAATGGCAACTGCTTCTGCTCCATCGAGAGATGCTTCTTCCAGGGAACATGCAGGTTCCGCAAGCCGCAGTCATGCTGGCTCTACCCGATTCGCGTCACAAAACTCACCGGCGGCGGCCAGGCACTCAACCTCCATCGTTGGGGAATATGCAAGGACGCCTACGAGAAAGGCCGTCGCGAGGGCGTCCATGTCTACGAGTTCCTCCGCGAACCCTTGACCTCTGTCTTCGGCCAGGATTTCTACGAGGCTCTCTCCTTTGCCGCCAGGAAGATCCTCTCCGGATCGTGATGGATCGGCAATCTTTTTCAGTGATAAGAAGGTGTGTTCAGGCCGGAACGAGAGCGAACGGTATTGGCGTTGATTTGAATAACAAATGAATATGAAATTTATAAGTTGGAATGTGAACGGGTTGCGTGCATGCGCCGGGAAGGGGTTCGTGGATGTGTTCAACACTCTGGACGCTGATTTTTTCTGCTTGCAGGAGACTAAGCTGCAGCCAGGGCAGCTTGATCTGGAGTTTCTCGGTTACACTTCGTACTGGAATTCGGCCGAGAAGAAAGGCTATTCTGGAACGGCGATATATTCAAGACACACTCCATTGTCGGTGGTGTACGGCATCGGTGTTGAGGAACATGACCATGAGGGGCGTGTCATAACGCTGGAAATGCCGGAGTTCTACCTCGTCTGCGTCTATGTCCCGAATTCGCAGGACGGCCTTCGCAGACTGGATTACAGAATGAGGTGGGAAGATGATTTCCGGAAATATCTCGCCGGCCTTGCCGTCCGCAAGGGTGTCGTGGTCTGCGGTGACATGAATGTGGCCCACAATGAGATAGACATCAAGAATCCGGACACTAACCGACGCAACGCTGGCTTCACCGATGAGGAACGCGGCAAGTTCTCTGTGCTTTTGGATTCGGGCTTCACGGATTCCTGGCGGTTCCAGCACCCGGAGGAGGTGAAATATTCATGGTGGTCCTACCGTTTCCACGCCCGTGAGAAGAATGTCGGATGGCGCCTTGACTACTTCCTTGTCTCGGATTCTCTCAAAGACAAGATCGTCTCCACCGAGATCCATTCCGAGATTCTTGGCTCGGACCACTGCCCGGTTGAACTGAATCTTGATATTTAGGAACTTAGAAGCTGTTTTGATTTGTT
>DCCQ01000072.1:26774-39454 GCA_002314195.1 Bacteroidales bacterium UBA1077
TGTTCTTTGAGGTGAAAAAATCTTCATTTTCTTCCTCAAACCTTCAAACAAACAAATCAAAACAGCTTCTTAGATTTCGATAATCGGACTGGCGAGAGCTTTGCGAAGTTGCTCGTCGTAACGGAGGCGAACCTTGATTCCGGCCTCCTGGAAGTGGTAACGGACTGCAATCTCTTCCTCGATGAACGGCACGATCTCGTCCTTTTTGATCTTCAGGAAGGTCTCCTTGTCCATCTCCAACGCTTTCTGGAGGGCGTCAAGCTCCGCTGACATATTCTTTGACAGGCCGTCTTTCTCAAGTTCCTTCTTCATCCGGTCGAAGTAGGTCTTCGCGCTGGAGCGGTAGTCGAAGTCCTTGGTCTTGGCGAACGCCACAAAATCCGCCCAGTCCTTGTCGGCAAGGTGGAAGTCCTCATCCGCACTGGCGTGCGAACGGACATAGTCAAGGACATATTCCTGGATGATTCCTGAATATACGAGTGAATATGTCAGGCGGCTGTAGTCGTGCCCTTCGATGGTGACATCCGGGGTGATGCCGCCGCCGTCGCGTACCGTCCTGCCGTGGGCGGTCTTGAATTCATGTGTCAGGGAATCAGGAATATACCCGACGCTGCCGTCATCGTTGCGGTGCGAGTAGTCAATCGCTTGGACGCAACGGCCTGAAGGGGTGTAGTATTTCGCGGTTGTGACTTTCAGCTGGCCGTTGTAAGGCAGAGGTCTGATGCTCTGCACGAGCCCTTTGCCGAAGGTCCTTGTGCCCATTACCGTGGCTCTGTCAAGATCTTGGAGCGCTCCGGTCACAATCTCGGAGGACGACGCCGAGCCGGAATCCACCATCACTATGATCGGGATCTCCGTGTCGAGCGGTTCCGACGTTGTCTTGTACTTCATCTCAGTGCCTGCGGCCTGCCCTTTCGAGGACACTACCATCGACCCTTTCGGCACGAAAAGCGACACGATGTTGATCGCCTCGCTCATCAGACCACCTCCGTTGCCGCGCAGGTCGAGAACCAACTTCTTCATTCCCTGTTTCTTGAGTTTAAGGAAAGCGTTGCGCAGCTCCCCGGAGACATTCTCCGTGAATCCGCTCTGGTAGATGTACCCCGTCGTGTCGTTGAGCATTCCGGCATATTCAATGTCAGGAAGATGGATTCTCTCGCGGGTCACCACGATCTCCACCAATTCCTTCGAACGCACCTTCTGTACCTTGAATTTTACTGTGGTGCCCGGTTTGCCCTTCATCCTGTCTGAGCATTCCTGGCTTGTGAGCCCGTGCGTGCTCTGTCCGTCTATCTCCATGATCTCGTCGCCGCAGTGAAGTCCGTACTTTTCGGCTGGAGAGCCTTTGTACGGTTCGTTGATGATGACGTTCCCGTCCTTTTCCGGCTTGTAGATGAGCGCACCGATGCCGCCGTAGGACTTGTTGATCATCATCATCAGATCCTCGTTCTCCTCCTCCGGAATGTAAACCGTGTAAGGGTCAAGACTCTCCAGCATCGCGTCGATGCCGGCCCTCTCGATCCTGTCCACAGGAAGCGAGTCAACATAAGACCTGTTGAGTTCCTTGAGGATGGAATTCTGTATCTCGGTCCATTTCCCGAGTTTGAAACTCTGTGACTGTCCGAACGCCGCGGAGCTGACCACTACCGCCAGCGATGCCGCTATCAATGATTTGATTTTCATGTTCTTTGAATATATTCCTGAATATTCCCGCCCTCCGCTTCTCATGGCGACAGAGCCGAAGCACGAGCGCAACACCCGTGCCAACCCTGCAAATTTAAGTATTTTCCGCTATTCTTTTGTCTTATTGCAATATATCGTTCAAGATTCCGCCCGCGGTCTGGAACGCTCCGGCTCCGGCTCCTTGGATCACAAGCGGAGAAGGGTAGAAGTCGGTTGTGATGATCGCGGAATTGTCCGTCCCCGCAAGATTGTAAAGAGGGTGTTCCTGTGAGACATCCCTCAGCCCCATACTGCATCTGTAACCGGAATCGCCATCAGACTCTATGCTTGCGATGAAACGCTGGCGGCAGCCCTTCCCGGCCGCTTCTTTCCAATGTGACGAGAAGGTCTCCTCATTGTCTTCCAACATCTTATAGAAAGCGTTGACATCTCCGGAGAAGTACTCCGCAGGGAGCACAGGAACGGAGTCCACGTCATTCTCGTCAATCGGGATCCCTGCCTCGCGGGCCATTATGATCAGTTTGCGCAGCACGTCCCGTCCGCTGAGGTCAAGCCGTGGGTCCGGTTCGGTGTAGCCAGCTTCCTGGGCGTTCCTCACGACCTGTGCGAACGTGGGTTCGGAACCGTTTGCCGCCGGACCACCGTTGTAGGTGCTGAATATGTAGTTCATCGTCCCGCTCAGCACGGCTTCTATGCGATGAATCCTGTCGCCGGAGTTGATGCAGCGCCTGACGGACTCCAAGATAGGGAGGGCCGCCCCGACGGTTGTCTCGTATTTGAGTGACGCACCGGTGGAAAGCGCCGCCGATTTCAGCGCTGAGTACTGCCTGTAAGGCGCGGAGAAAGTTATCTTGTTGCAGGCGACCACTGAGTACCCACGTCTGAACAGATTGATGTACTTGTAGGAAATGTCGGAGCTTGCGGTGCAGTCCACGAAGACGGAGTTCTCCATCGACACGCCTGCCAGAGCCTCGAAGTAAGCGTCATCGGCAGCCGATTCACCGCTTTCCAGCAGGTTTTTGACCTTGTCAATTATCTTGAATGTCGCCTCTGTCGGATTGTGTCCGGATTCTGTAGCCAGATCAAGCCCTTCTGTATTAAGAATATAATGACTACTGTTGCTTATCCCGATGACATTGACACGCTTGCCAGTCCTCCTCTCGATGCCCTCTCTCTGGGAACTTATGATCCCAAGGAGTGCCTTGCCAACGGTCCCGAAGCCGGCGATGAACAGATTGACCGCTCTTACCGATGATGTCTCGAAGAATTCCTGATGAATATGCCGCACGGCCGCCGGCGCGTCCTCCGAGGCGACAATCACGGACACGTTTCTTTCGGATGATCCCTGCGCGATGGCACGCACCTGCACACTGTGGCGTCCGAGGGCCGAAAGCAGCCTTCCGGTCGTACCGTACTGGTTCATAATGTCATCCCCGACGAGACAGAGTATGGAATAACCTTTTTCAACTTTCAGAGGATTAAGCTTTCCGAGCGAGATTTCGTAGGCGAAACATTTATCGGCCTCTTCTTTGGCTTTGTCGGCGTCGGATTCTGAGACTGCGATGCACATCGTGTGCACTGAAGAGGCTTGAGTGATGAGGATTATGTTGATTCCGCTGCGGCTGAGAGTCTCGAAGAGCCGACTGGAAAATCCGGGTATCCCGACCATCCCGCTGCCTTCAAGGGAGATGAGTGCGATGTTGTCCGAATTGGATATCCCTATGACCTTGTCCTTTCCGCGCGGAGGGTTCTTCTCGATCAATGTTCCTGGTGAGGACGGATTGAACGTGTCTTTGACATAGATTGGAATACCTTGCGCCACAACTGGTTGAATGGTTGGAGGGTAGATCACTTTCGCCCCGAAATGTGAGAGTTCGAGGGCGGCGCGGTAGGAAATGTTGCGTATGGTCCTTGCCGACGGGGCGAGTTTGGGGTTCGCCGTCATCATTCCCGGAACATCTGACCAGATCTCCAGAAGACGCGCGTCGCAGCACACCGCAAGCAGCGAAGCCGTGTAGTCCGATCCGCCACGGCCAAGTGTCGCTGTCCTGCCAAGGGGGTCGGACGCGACAAATCCAGGAATCACGAACAAGGATATGATCGGATTGGATTCAATCATGTCTTTGACATTGGTCTCAGTGGCCTTTGTGTCAACCGCCGGCGCTGAATGTGTGGAGGCCACGTTTTCCGGTAACTCTACCCGTTTGCTGACTCTGACGAGCCGGCGTGCGTCCACCCATTTTGTCGAGATGCCGACCGACGCGAGTTTTGCGGCGATGATTCTCGTTGACAAAAGCTCTCCGAACGACATTATCGCGTCAAGGCTCGTCTGGCTGAGCTCACCCAGAAGGCGAACCCCGTGGATGATGCTTCGCAGTGAGTCGAAATACTCCCGGCATATTCCGGTAAGTTCCTCATGCTTTTCCAGGGGCAGCAGTTCCAGGATTATCTCGATATGTCTTTGCTGATATTCGTCAATGATTCTTTTATATTCATCGTTCCCGGATGCGGCGAGATGACCGGCCTTGATGAGAGCGTCCGTGAATCCGCCTATAGCCGAGCAGACCAATATTGTACGGTCTCTTTCCACCGCCGAGCTGACGATGTCGGCGACTTTCCCCATATTTGTGGCATTCGCGACCGAACTGCCACCGAATTTAAGTACCTGCATATTAATGAATATTTTTTATTGTTTGTATTCTTTTTTGTCCGTCTCTGGCTTTGGCTCTGAAGGGAAGATTCTTCTGATGATCGCACCTATCCGATCATTTTCAAGAAGAAAGCCGTCATGGCCGAATGCCGATGAGATCTCGAAATATTCCGCGTCTGGGATGTGTGAGGTCATTCCCCTCACTTCCTCCGGAGGAAAACAGCCATCGCTGTCGATGCCTATCGCCGTGACCTTTGCACGGATGCCGGAAAGTGCTTTCGTGACACCTCCTCTGCCTCGGCCGACATTATGGCTGTCAAATGAGAGTGAGAGGGAATAATAGGAGTATGCATCGAAACGGTCAGCGAGTTTCTTCCCCTGATAACGTTCATAGGAGGCTGCCCGTCCGGCAAAGAGCGTGTCATCATCGGCTTCGGCCTGTGTGGCGTTGTAGCCTGCATAACTGCGGTAGGAAAGCAGCGCGATTGCCCTGGCCGCCCGCAGTCCGGCCTGTCCGCCCTTGAGAAGCAGGTCTGAATGATTTCCGGTGTTGGTCACTCCGTCCTTGAGCAGCAGTTCCGGATGCCTGAACGTCGGGTCTGCCTCTATTGCCATCCTTTGTGCCTCCTCCCATGCCGTGAGCCATGGGCTCACCCGGGCTGAAGTGGCTATAAGCAGCGCCCGTTCAATCACTTCCGGCTCCATCACAAGCCACTCCACAGCCTGGAATCCGCCGATTGAACTGCCGATGAGAAAGTCAATGCGGTCTATCCCAAGGTGTTTCCGTACTATGATGTTGGCGCGCACGATGTCGCGTATTGTAACCTTCGGGAAATCAAGAAGAAAGCATCTGTCACCGTCAGGTTTGCGCTCGGAAGGCCCCGACGAGCCGTAGCATGAGCCGAGGACATTGACGCAGACGACAAAGTATTTTTCCGTGTCGATTACCTTTCCGGGGCCGACGATTCCCGGCCACCAGTCTTCGGCATCGGAATTAGCTGTCAACGCATGGCATATCCACACCACTTTCCGCCCGTCGGCAGCGTTTTTCCAATCATTTTCATTTTTGACCGGCGATGTGTGAAATGCCATCCTTATCGAGGGCAGCGTGTCGCCGCATTCAAATTCAAACTTGTGATTATGAATATATTCGTGTTTTTGCATAACAGCACATTTTTCTTAATAAATATGATTGCGTGCCCACCGGAAACGTGGCGCACATAATTTTCTCCGTCACTCAAAGTGACATCGGAATGTTCAATTATTGATTTTGGATAATTTTCCGGCCGCACGTCCCGGGCGGTTACGGACAAGAGAAACAAATGCAACTTAGCGTTGCATTCGCATGGACATCATTGATATGAAGGACGTGTTTCTCATTTTGCGCTGCAATGTAGGAGTTTTTTTCCGGATTTCCAAAATCAGTTCCATTTCGTGATTAATTTGAATGCTCGAAATTTGGTAAAACAATGCATTCTGCGGATATTTGCAGAAGTGTACAAACAGATTTTCAGACAACATGACAAAAATAGTTTTCGCGACGGGCAACCAGGGGAAGCTGAGAGAGGCTTCCGAGATTCTGGGCGAGGAATTTGAGCTGGTTACTCCGGCGGATTTCGGAATCACGGAGGACATCCCGGAGACTGGGGAGACCCTGGAGGAGAACTCGCTCCAGAAGGCACGCTACATTTACGACAGAAAAGGGTGCGACTGCTTCGCGGACGACACGGGGCTGGAGGTGGACGCGCTGGGAGGTGCTCCTGGAGTATATACGGCCCGTTACGCGGGACCTTCCAAAGATTTCAATCTGAATATGGACAAGGTGCTTTCCGAACTCTCCAAGTTGGAGGCGACCGGTCAGAAAATCAGCCGCAGGGCGCGCTTCCGCAGTGTCGTGACCCTCATCCTGAATGGCGAGGTGCACCGGTTCGAGGGCACGATGGAAGGTTCGATCGCCAGAGAGAAATCCGGCAGGGGGGGCTTCGGCTACGACCCGATCTTCATCCCGGATGAATATCCCGGACTCACGGCGGCTGACATCACAGAGGATCAGAAAAACGAGATTTCGCACCGAGGCAAGGCGCTCCGGGCGATGGCACAGTGGTTCAATAATCGGTAGTTTTTGCGATTGCCAAGTAAGCGGCAACTTATTATAACAGTTACCAAATGCGCGAAAAGGCTGAACTAATCGTCATCGGCCACACCAAAGTCGGCGAGAATTCCATTGTCCTGCACACCCTCAGCCGGGAATATGGAAGGCGGGGCTTCCTTGTCAAGGTTGGTCCCAAGACGGCGATGGCTCTTTTCCTGCCCCTGAATATTCTTGAGGCCGAGGTGACGGAGAACCCGAAATCGGATCTGTGGTTCGCGCGCAACTTTGTCAGTGTCAATCCGCTCGTGGGGATTCGCGGGAATATTCATAAGAACACGATGACCCTTTTTATGAGTGAGGTGCTCTTCCGTGTGATAAAGGATCAGACCAACGAGGATGGGTTGACGGACTGGCTGAAGAAGACCATCCTGACGCTGGACACCCTGCAGAGCGACTTCGCCAATTTTCACCTCTGGTTCCTGCTGGAACTCTGCACCGTACTTGGATTCAATCCTGACACAATCGGTCTCGCGCCATTCTCCGGCAAGCACCTTTGCCACATAAAGTCCCTGTTGACCAGCCCTTTCGGCGAGGCGATGCTGCTCCCGTTAAGAGGCTCCGACCGCAATGAGATCGCCGAGTGCATCCTCAATTACATTGAACACCACACCGAGTCGGCGGTCAATGTCCGTTCGCTCGCGGTGCTCAGGGACATTTACGGTTAGAACTCTGATCCACCGTCAACCGGCCTTAAAGATGTTCCACCTCGCAGTCGAGGGTGACACCGAACTTTCCGCGCACGCTTGACCGGATTTGTTCTTCGAGATCCATAATCTCCCGCGGACTGGCGTTGCCGTCGGCGTTGACTATGACCAAAGGCTGCTTTGCCCAGACCGCCGCTCCGCCAAGGCGTCTGCCTTTCCATCCGCATTGTTCTATCAGCCATGCGGCGGGAACTTTCACCAGGCCGTCAGAAACTTTATAGTGCGGAACTTCCGCATCGGATTTCGAGGCTATTCTTTCAAAGGCATCCATAGAGATGACCGGATTCTTGAAGAAACTCCCGGCACTTCCGGTTTCTGCCGGGTCCGGCAGTTTTTCTTTTCGTATCGCGATCACGGCTTCCCTGACCTTCTTCGGAGTCAATGACGGATCGCTCTTCAAGGAGCCCCCCAGCGCCTTGCTGTAGTCCAGTCTTGGCCTTGGCTCCCGTGAAAGCCCGAAGACAACATGGGTGATGATGAAACGGTCCTTGTCGTCACCCTTGAATCTGGACTCGCGGTAGCCGTAGCCGCATTCGGACACATCGAACTTCACAAATTCTTTATTGATGGTGTCGAAAGCATGGACAGTCTTGATGATGTCCTTGGCCTCCACGCCATAGGCTCCGATGTTCTGCACAGCAGCGGCTCCGACCTCTCCCGGAATCAGGGACAGGTTCTCCGGACCCCAGAGTTCCTCGTTCGCGGCGAACTCGCAGAAACGGTCGAACTCGACCCCTGCTCCCACAGAAAATAGATCATCGGAAAGCCTTTCGATGAAATCCACCTTCGAGTGCAGGATGGTCCCTCTGAAATCGCCCGTGAACAACAGGTTGCTGCCTGATCCTATGTGCTTGACGGGCTGGGGAATATTCTCAAAATCGAGATTCAACAGATCCTCCGGCCTGTCATATTCAATGAAGAGGCGGCAGGATACCCGCATCCCGAATGTATTGCTGCCACCGAGCGGCCGGTCGTGTGTTATGCTTATCATTTGTTTGTTCTTTTGTCACAAAGTTATAACTTTGTTAGAATAAGTCGTTAAGATTATGGGTTCATTTATCATTGAGGGCGGGCACGCCCTGAGTGGCTCGATCCGCCCTCAAGGGGCTAAGAATGAAGCTCTGGAAGTCATCAGCGCTGTCCTGCTGACGGAAGATGAAGTTGTCATTTCCAACGTCCCGGAGATCCTGGATGTCAATAACCTCATCCTCCTCCTTGAAGGAATGGGGGTCAAGGTCGTCAGATTGGAGAAGGGTTGTTACAGTTTCAAGGCTGACAGCATTGACACTGAGTATGTGTCCAGTCCGGACTTCATAGGCAAATGCGCGTCTCTGAGAGGCTCAGTGATGGTCGTCGGACCGCTGCTCGCACGGTTCGGCCATGCGTTCTTCCCGAAGCCGGGCGGAGACAGGATAGGCCGCCGTCGTGTGGACACGCATATTCAAGGATTCATGAACCTTGGGGCTGCCGCTGAATATGACAGCGTGGCCGGAGCCTTCTCCCTCTCCGCTCCGGCGGGATTGAAAGGCAGCCGTATGCTTCTGGACGAAGCTTCCGTGACCGGAACCGCGAACATACTTATGGCGGCGGCTTTGGCCGAAGGGGAGACGGTCATCTACAACGCGGCATGTGAGCCGTACGTCCAGCAACTCTCCAGACTGTTGGTCTCCATGGGGGCGATGATTGATGGCATAGGATCCAATCTGTTGAGGGTTAGAGGAGTGAAATCTCTTCACGGCGCGTCTCATAAGATACTTCCGGACATGATAGAAGTCGGCTCGTTCATAGGCATAGCGGCCATGACCCGCAGTTCGGTGACAATCAAGGATGTGTCGTGGGAGAATCTGGGCATCATTCCAGAGTCATTCCGCCGTCTTGGAGTCAGGCTGGAACAGATAAGGGATGACATATTCGTGCCGGCTCAGGATAGTTATGTGATAGACTCTTTTCTGGACGGCTCGATAATGACGATATCGGACGCGCCTTGGCCTGGACTCACACCGGACCTGCTGTCCGTCATGCTGGTTGTCGCCACGCAGTGCCGAGGCAGTGTGCTCATCCACCAGAAGATGTTCGAGAGCCGTCTGTTCTTCGTTGACAGGCTCATCGACATGGGCGCCCAGATCATCCTTTGCGATCCGCACCGCGCTGTGGTGATCGGCCACGACCATAATTTCCGTCTTCGCGCCGGCAAGATGCTTTCGCCGGACATCCGTGCCGGAATAGCTCTGCTGATCGCCGCGATGTCTGCCGACGGGACCAGTGTCATCGGTAATGTGGAACAGATCGACCGAGGGTACGAGGACATCGACGGCCGCCTGAACGCATTGGGTGCAAGGATTGAAAGGCAGTGATTGGCTAAATACTACAGCCCTGTTCTGTTATTTTGTTTCAGAGCTTATGTGATATCCGCTTGAGACGGTTCTTGAAATAGGCGGACTGCATTTTCTTTTGCCCCAAGGCGAATATTTCGTTATCTTTGTACTTTGGCAAGCGTTAAGGGATTGTCCCTTTAATGGCTGCCTAGTCCGCGAAAGGAATATGTTTTCAAAGGAACTTAAAGAAGAATGCGGGGTGTTCGGTGTCTGGGGTGTCCCTCACGCCGCCGAGGTGACCTACTACGGTCTCCATGCGCTCCAGCATCGCGGCCAGGAAGGCTGCGGAATCGTCTCGGTCAACGATAATGGAGAACTTCACCGGGTCAAAGGACTCGGACTCGTGACCGAAGTCTTCAACAGTGAGAACCTCGGTTCTCTGCACGGCGACATGGCGATCGGCCATGTGCGTTACTCTACGCACGGAGGTGGCGGCATAGAGAATGTCCAGCCGTTCCTGTTCAAGCACAACACCGGAGATTTTTCCCTTGCCCACAACGGCAATGTGGTCAACTCCGCCCAGTTAAGAAAGTACCTGGAGGATCGCGGCAGCCTTTTCCAGTCCACTTCCGACAGCGAGATTCTGGCCCATTTGATCAAAAAGGAGCCGGTTGAAAGGAACAGCCCGAGAATATACCCGATAATGGAGGCCCTGAACATGATTGAAGGGGCTTTTGCGTTTCTGGTGATGACCAACCACCGGATTTACGCCATGCGTGACAAGTACGGCCTGAGGCCTCTGTCCATCGGGCGGATCGGCGACGGCTATGTGCTCAGCAGCGAGACCTGCGCGTTCAGTGTTGTCGGAGCGGAGTTTGTCCGCGATGTGGAGCCTGGTGAGGTCATCACAATCGACCATCACGGGATCCGGAGCCGGAAATATTCAGACTACCAGCGCCACGCCATGTGCGCCATGGAATATATCTACTTCTCCCGTCCGGACAGCGACATCGAAGGCCGCAACGTCCACTCTTTCAGAAAGGAAAGCGGAAAGATTCTTTACAGGGAGTCGCATGTGGACGCGGACATTGTGGTCGGAGTTCCGGATTCCAGCCTAAGCGCCGCTTCCGGTTACGCTGAGGCGAGTGGCCTTCCGAGCGAGATGGGCCTCATCAAGAACCGCTACATCGGCAGGACTTTCATCCAGCCGTCGCAGGAGATGAGGGACAAGGGCGTGAAGATGAAATTGTCTCCGGTGCGTACCATCGTGAAGGGCAAGAGGATAATTCTGGTGGACGACTCAATCGTGCGCGGAACCACGTCCCTGAGGATTGTTCGCATGCTCCGCGAGGCCGGGGCGAAAGAGGTCCACATGAGAATCGCCAGCCCGATGATCAAGAATCCGTGCTTCTACGGAGTCGATATGTCCACGCACAAGGAACTTCTCTGCTCCTCAAGGAATCTGGAGCAGGCCAGGCAGGCGATCGAGGCCGATTCGCTTGCTTTCCTCTCCGAGGAGGGCCTTTTTGAGGCCGGTCACCGCAGCGACCTTTGCCTGGCCTGCTTCAACGGCAATTACCCGACCGCCCTCTACTCCAGCATCGAGGAGGTCAACGAGGAGCATAAATTTTAGTCGAAGAGTTTATCTTTTGTCTTTTGAATATATTGATAGATAATAAATTATAATAATTACTACTATGGCAGTTGATTACGAGAAGGCGGGTGTCAGCCTCGAGGCAGGTTACGATGTCGTACGCAGGATCAAGAAACACGTGGCGTCGACCGACAGGCTTGGCGTGATGGGGAACATCGGATCGTTCGGAGGTATGTTTGATCTTTCAAAGTTGAACATCAAGGAACCGGTCCTTGTCAGCGGTACAGACGGAGTCGGCACGAAACTCAAGCTGGCGTTCGCGATGGACAAGCACGACACCATCGGCATCGACGCCGTGGCGATGTGCGTGAACGATGTTCTGGCCCAGGGAGCGGAACCGCTTGTGTTCCTTGACTATGTGGCTCAGGGAAAGACCCGTCCGGAGGTGGTAGAGGCCATCGTGGCCGGAGTCGCGGACGGTTGCCGTCAGGCTGGCTGCGCCCTCGTTGGCGGAGAGACAGCCGAGATGCCTGGAATGTATGAGGACGGTGAATATGACATCGCAGGCTACACCACAGGTGTCGTGGAGAAATCCAAGCTCATTGATGGCACGAAGGTCAAGGCCGGAGATGTCCTTGTCGGGATAGCCTCTACAGGAGTCCACAGCAACGGCTTCAGCCTAGTCCGTAAGATTTTCTCTGACAACAATCTGGATCTGTTCAAGGTCTATCCTGAACTGGAGTCCGACCAGCCGCTCGGCCTTGTCGCTCTGACTCCGACCAGAATCTACGTGAAGCAGGTTCTCGATGTTATCCGCAACTGTGACGTGCACGGAGTCGCCCACATTACCGGTGGTGGCTTCGATGAGAACATACCGAGAATCCTCCGTGAAGGCCAGGGCATAGAGGTGCAGGAAGGTTCATGGACAATCCTCCCGATTTTCCGCTTCCTTGAGAAGTACGGCAACATCCCTCACAGGGAGATGTTCAACATATTCAACATGGGTGTCGGAATGGTTCTCGCCCTTGACGAGTCCGAGGTTCAGAAGGCCATCGACATCCTTGCCGGTTATGGGGACAAGGCGACCGTTATCGGCCGCGTGACCGACAGGCCGGGAGTGGATATTCATTTGCTTTAGGAATATTCCTCCGTCCGTGCAAGTTTCTGGAATCATTGGATTTGGTTCAAATGGTTAAAGATTCAAAATTATGAAAAAATCATTTGCTAAACTGACTGCGGCCATTGGTCCGGCCTTGCTCACAATGCTGGGGTTTTCCAGTTGCGGAGACAACATTTGGGAGGCACGTTGCGAGTACGGAACTCCATCCTGTGATTTCAAGGTCGATCTCACCGTTGTGGATGAAAGCGGGAAGGCCATCAAAGGTATCCGTGTGGCTCCTTCGGAACGGTTGACCTATGACAAGGACACCCTCTACACGGACGAAAGCGGCAAGGCCGTTGGTAATTATGACAGGGTCTGGCCGTATGATGAGGTAAAGTTTTATTTCGACGATGTTGACGGAGATGCAAACGGTTCCTTCAAGCGGGACAGTCTTACGGTCAAGGCTGAGAAACTGAAAGA
>DCCQ01000056.1 GCA_002314195.1 Bacteroidales bacterium UBA1077
ACTGTCAAGTTGAATTAGGCAGATGATTCATCACCTTGACGAATCTAAAGGGATAAGTTCGAATGCCGTAAAGCAGCTTTATCTTG
Organism: Bacteroidales bacterium UBA1077; assembly: GCA_002314195.1. GTDB lineage: Bacteria > Bacteroidota > Bacteroidia > Bacteroidales > UBA932 > Cryptobacteroides. The sequence continues at coordinate 87 of DCCQ01000056.1, forward strand.
ATTCACAAGGATGTATGTGGGTCGCGGGGCAGGATGGACTGAGTCAGATCGCGGACACCGATCGTCTCGATGAAATCAGGAATTATGGCTATGAATCAGGCCTGGACGATGCTCACATCCGCGCATTACAGGAAGACGGAGAAGGTAATCTATGGTTCAGCACCAACAATGGCATTTCAAGATTGAATCGAAACACCTCTAAAATCGACAACTACGATTATAATGACGGGCTCCCGATGAGCAGTTTTATGGATCGCGCCGCATGCGGGACTCCTGACGGGGATCTCTATTTCGGTTCAAGAAACGGAGTGTGCGAGTTCAGGCCCGAGCTATTTTCAGATTCTGGAGGACGTATTCCGGTTCAGATTGTTGATTGCCTGAACATCAATGCCCCGAAAGACACCTCCCTCAAAGTGGCCATAGGAAGTTCCGGTGTGAAAGAAATCAATGTCCCCTACAACATGAACTCCTTGAGAATAGCCTTTTCCGTGACTGATTATTCTCTGAGACATACGGTAGAGTATTCTTACAAGGTAGAAGGAATTGACAAAAACTGGATTTCTGCCGGACGAGAGCATGATGCCATCCTGCGCAACCTGCCGTCAGGGACATACACATTCTTGATCAGGGCACGTCAGAGAAACCACGACTGGAACGATGAGAATCTTGCCAGACTGAAAATCGTAGTGACCCCTCCCGTTTGGCTGACCTGGTATGCCAAAGCGTTTTATGTGCTTCTTATTGCCTTGTCTATTTGGATAATCATTGGAATATACAAGCGTAGGCTTATGCTTAAGGGCTCGCTTGAGATGGAACGTAGGAAAAGCATTGACGAACAACGACTCAATGATGAGAGGCTACGGTTCTACACAAACATCACTCACGAGCTGCGCACTCCGCTGACTCTCATTCTCGGACCGCTGGAGGATCTTGACTCTGATGACAATCTGCCTATTCCTTACAGGAAGAAGATAAAGACAATACATTCCAGTGCTTTGCAACTGCTGAATCTTATCAATCAGATTCTGGAATTCCGTAAAGCCGAGACACATAATAGACGCCTGACTGTCTCAAAAGGACAAATAGCATCCGTCGTGGCTGAAATCGGATTGAGGTACAAGGAACTGAACCATAATGAAAGAGTTCCGATAAATCTTGACATAGACAACACTCTCCCCGAGATTTATTTTGACAGTGATGTACTGCACACGGTATTGAACAATCTGTTGAGCAATGCTGTAAAATACACTCCGGAAGGCTCCATCATACTAAGTCTCAGGTCTGTCAAGATCTCCAACGAGGATTTTGTGGAAATTGAGGTTGCTGACACAGGTTATGGAATAGACGAGAAATCGTTGCCTCACATCTTTGACCGATACTACCAAGCCGAGGGAATGCACCAAGCGTCAGGCACCGGCATCGGCCTTGCCCTGGTGCGATCGTTGTCAAATCTGCACGAAGGTACGATCTCAGCCACAAGCGAAATCGGCAAAGGAACCGTATTCACTCTACGCCTTCGGATGTTCAATACTTACCCGAATGCATTACACAAGGAAAGTCCGGCAAGGAGGCCTGCTTCCGGGGCTGGCGAAAATGAAATCAAAGAAATTTCAGACAGACAACTTGTGGTGCTGGTTGTGGAGGACAACGATGACATCCGTGAGTACATTGAATCATCATTACAATCCAAATTCAAGGTTCTGACGGCCACCAACGGGGAAGAGGGGCTCAATATTGCCAAGAGTCATATTCCCGATGTGATCATAAGTGACATCATGATGCCGCTGATGGATGGAACGGAATTGTGCAAGTCGGTCAAGGACGATGTGCGTACAAGCCACATTCCTGTCATACTCCTGACAGCCAAGGATTCCATACAGGACAAGGAAACCGGCTACGAGGCAGGGGCGGACTCATACATAACAAAACCATTCAGTGCCAAATTACTGGCAAGCCGCATACAAAACATCCTGGATTCAAGGAAATCATTGGCTGCGTTCATTTCCGCTGGCCTAAGAGGCGGACATTCCGGAAACGATGCCGCCACTGCCGGCGTAAATTATGCACCGCACCCTAAAATCAGTAAACTTGACGAATGCTTCATCCAAAAATTCACAAGGATAGTAGAGGATAATCTAACAATGGAAGAACTTGACATGACGTACATTCAAGACGCTCTCGGGATGAGCCATTCGACTCTTTACCGGAAAATCAAAGGTCTTACAGGCATGTCGGGGAATGAGTTCATCAGAAAAATCCGGTTAAAAAAGAGCTACGAGTTGCTGGAGGAAGGTCATAATGTGTCCGAGGCAGCATATTCGTGCGGTTTTAACGACATTGGCCACTTCCGCAACTGTTTCAAGAATGAATACGGAATGTCCCCTTCACAGTTTATCAAACAGAAGCATCGGTGAATCATTTCTACCTGTTAGAATTCGCGTTGTCTTCTCACTGCAATTATTATAAATAATTATTGTTTTTCATAAATTATTTAATATATTTGCAAAAGAAGCGGTGCGGAAAGAAGCCCGGCCGCCAAACTAAAGACTAATAGATATGATTACCTGGTGGACATCACTCAGCACGGCTATGCAGATCCTTTGGGCCGTCACACTCTCGGCATCGCTGATTTTCGTCATTCAGACAGTCTTGACATTCTTGGGATTGGGAGACCACGACACAGATTTCGATCTGGACACGTCGGACGGAACTTTTGACACAGATCCTTCAATGAATCTGCTGACGTTCAGAAATCTGGTGAACTTCTGCCTCGGATTCGGCTGGACAGCCGTGCTGATGCACGACAAGATCCAGTCCAACGCGCTGCTTATAATCGTCTCTGTCATAGTGGGCGTGCTGCTGGTCACAGTCGTGATGTGGATATTCAAATGGCTGAGCGGAATGCAGCAGACCGGCAACATCGACGTGCACAAGTCGGCGGTCGGATGCGAGGGAAAGGTGTATCTCACGATTCCCGGCGGGCGCAAGGGTGAAGGCAAGGTCCAGATCTCCATCAACAACGCTGTAAGGGAATATGACGCTGTCACTGACGGGGAGACTATCCCGACCGGCACAGCCATCAAGGTCACCGAGGTCATCAACGACTACACCTTGCTGGTGGAGGAAATGACCCCGACAATCATCTGAGCGGGCGCGCCATCATGCCTCTAAACATTCCTGGCTGGCCAAACATATCAAAGGAATATTATAAACCCATTAAAGATTTTGAATATGGAACTTTCTCTGATCCTTATCATCGTCGCAGTCATATTCGTGACATTTTCGGCGATCCTCAGACGCTACCGCCGCTGCCCTTCCGACAAGGTGATGGTCATCTACGGCAAGACCGGCAAGAACAAGAGCGGATCAATCTCATCCGCACGATGCATCCACGGAGGAGCCGCCTTCGTTTGGCCTGTGTTCCAGGATTATGCGTTCCTTGACCTGAAGCCCATCTCAATCGAGTGCAACCTTACCAACGCGCTTTCAAAGCAGAACATCCGTGTCGATGTTCCTTGCCGCTTCACAGTCGGCATCTCCACAGAGCCGGACAGTATGACAAACGCTGCCGAAAGACTTCTCGGACTCTCAATCGACAACATCCAGAACATCGCCACCGACATCCTGTTCGGACAGCTCCGTCTTGTCATCGCCACGATGGACATCGAGGAGATCAACTCCGACCGTGACAAGTTCCTTGTGGCTGTCAGCCAGAACGTCGAGGCTGAGCTCCGCAAGATCGGCCTCAAACTCATCAACGTGAACGTGACCGACATCCGTGACGAGTCCGGCTACATCGAGGCTCTCGGTAAGGAAGCCGCTGCAAAGGCCATCAACGACGCAAAGAAGAGCGTGGCCGAGCAGAACCGCTACGGTGAGATCGGTAAGGCCGAGGCAGACAGGGACAAGGACATACGGATCGCTGAGACCCAGAGGGATACCCGTATCAAGACCGCAGCGGCCAACGCCCTTGCGGTGCAGGGAGAGAACACCTCGAAGATCGACATCGCCAACTCTGACGCACAGCGCCGTGAGAAAGAGGCCGAGGCTGCCCGCATAGCTGTAGCGGCTGAAAAAGTACAGGCCGCAAAGGCCCTCCAGGAAGCCTACCAGAGCGAGCGTGACGCTGAGCTTGCCCGTGCCGAGAGAGAAAGGGCTACACAACAGGCCAACATCGTCGTGCCTGCCCAGATCGACAAGGAGAAACTCATCATCGAGGCTGAGGCAGAGGCCGAGAAGGTCCGCAGGATGGCGAAGGGAGAGGCCGACGCCATATTCGCAAAGATGGACGCTCAGGCACGTGGTACCCTTGAGATTCTGTCAAAGCAGGCGGAAGGATTTAACGAAATGGTGCGTGCCGCCGCAGGAGATCCTCAGAAGGCTGTGCTTATGCTCATCGCGGACAGACTGCCTGAACTCGTCAAGACTCAGGTCGAGGCAGTCAAGGGCATAAAGATCGACAAGGTGACCGTTTGGGACGGCAATGGTGAAGGCAAGAACGGCAAGACATCGACCGCGAATTTCATCTCAGGTCTGATGGGTTCCGTACCTCCGCTTCAGGATCTGTTCAACATGGCCGGAATGAATCTTCCTGAATATCTCAAAGGCAAGGAAGCCAAGCCTGAAGAGCAGCCTAAGGAAGAAACCGTTGAAAAATAAACGTCATGCCGATAGTAGTAAATGTCGATGTGATGCTGGCCAGGCGGAAGATGACTTCCGCCGAACTGGCCGAGAAGATCGGGCTTTCGGCGGTGAACCTGTCGATTCTGAAGACCGGCAAGGCCAAGGGTGTCCGGTTCAGCACACTCGACGCGCTCTGCAAGGCATTGGACTGCCAGCCGGGAGACTTGCTGGAGTATAGGGACGATGGCTGACAGGTCGCGTAATCCTATGGATAGTGACCAAAGGTCCAATTGGACTCTCTTGTCAACACTAAATAATAATGAGCGGCTCATAGGTCCGCTCATTATTATTTTAATTAAACATTTTAAACAACTTACACAGAGAGAAATACTTACATATTCATTCCCCACTTCATGAATGAGACATAAAAAATTATGCAGAATAATGTTGACAATCAAAGTTATATTGACTATTTTAGCAACGTATATAAGAACGTATTATTAACAAATTAAACCATGAAAGGTTCATTAACGTGCGGCAACCATACGGTTGTCGGTCTTTTTTGCCTTGCGGCACTATTCCTTCTGACATTTGTCAGTTTACCTGCCGCTGGTCAAAAAGCATCAGAAAGAGTGGTCTCCGGAATCGTGACGAATGATGAAGGTTCTCCAGAACCTGGAGTCGCTGTCATGGTCAAGGGGACAAGAAACGGAACCATGACAGATGAGAAAGGCGCTTTCTCCATCAAAGTCAAATTCTCCGAGAGGAAAGAAACTCCCGTCCTTGTGTTCTCCTGCTTGGGGAAAGTGCCACAGGAGCACAAATGTTCAACGGATTTCTTCAAAATCAAGATGAAGGATGACTTGGCAACGCTTATCGGGGCGGTGATCAACACTGGCTACCAGAAGATAGACAGAAGGATGTCCGCTTCATCTGTGGCCTCGATCGATGGTAAGGATGTCCTTCAAAGCAATGCAACAACCTTGGACAACATGCTTCAGGGAAAGATTCCGGGGATGACCGTTCTAAGTTCGTCATCAACCCCTGGCGCCGCGACCAAGATACGTATCAGGGGAACATCAACCATATCCGGCAACAGAGAGCCACTTTGGGTTGTGGATGGTGTCATTCTGGATGATCCGGTGTCCATTTCCACAGAAGCGCTCAACGACCTTGACAACGTGAACCTTATCGGAAACGCCATCTCAGGACTTAACCCTATGGACATCGAGAAAATCGATGTCCTTAAGGATGCCTCGGCAACAGCCATTTACGGTGTAAGGGCCGCCAACGGAGTCATCGTAGTCACAACTAAGCGCGGTTTGAAAGGGGCTCCGAGAGTCAACTACTCAGGTACAGTCACAGTCACTGAGCGTCCAAGCTACAACAGGCTCAACCTCATGAATTCAAAGGAACGCATAGAGGTTTCGAAGGAGATCGCGGAAAAGGGACTCGCCTACAGATTCGAGCCGGCCGCGGTAGGCTACGAAGGCCTGCTTTACGACTTGTACGACAGGAAAATCAACTATGACCAGTTCCTCACAAGCGTCCAGACGCTTGAGGAGACGAACACTGACTGGTTTGACATTCTTTATCACAACTCAGTGTCACACAAGCATAACCTTTCCGTCTCCGGTGCGGATGAGCGAGTCAACTACTATGTTTCCGCGGCTTACACTGACGAGAATGCCAATGTTCGCGGAACCGGGATGCAGACATACAATGTGATGGGAAAAGTCCAGGTAAAGTTGGCTCAAAACCTCACCGGAACAGTACAAGTGAGAGGGAGCGTCCAGGACAAGGATTACCTCAACTCTGGAATATCTCCGTACAGCTATGCCTACAACACATCAAGAGCAATCCCAGCCTACAATTCCGACGGTTCCTTGGCGTACTACAACGCGGAGCAGGGCTATAATGCCAACCCACTGAAATACAACATAATAAACGAGCGGAACAATTCAGGCAGAGAAGTCACCTCGGACTCATTCAGTTTCAACTCAAACTTGGAATGGGCGATATGGAACGGTCTTAGAGCGACCGGAACATTTGCCGTAAGCGCTGCGAACACAACGGACAAGGAATGGTATAGTGACAAGACCTACATGGCTGCCACATTGAGAAGGACAAACTACGGTGTCGCACTCCCTGACAACAAGACTTTTCAGGACCAGCTATGCCAGCTTCCTTACGGAGGAAAATTTTATTCGTCCAACACCAGAAACTTCGGCTACACCGCCAGGCTCCAGCTTGACTACAACAAGTACTACAGAGGGCACAATTTCTCTGCGGCCGGCGGATTCGAAGCCAGGTCTTCCAAATATACCGGACTTGCCAGCACACAATGGGGCTATCTTCCAGACAGAGGCCAGTCTTCGGTAGCCATAGACCCTTCGCAATGGCCAATGTTCAACAAACTCCAGATGTCCACCCCGGACGTGGTCACCGACAGGCTTTCAAATTATCTTTCTTACTATGGCGTACTCACCTACGCTTACAAGTCCAGGTACATCCTTAACGGTAACATCCGCGCTGACGGTTCCAACAAATTCGGCCAAGATAAAAGCACTAGATTTCTGCCGATCTGGTCAGTGTCCGCAAGATGGAACATAATGAACGAAAGGTTCCTGGAGGATGTCATGTGGCTAAATGAGTTGTCCGTCAAAGGATCATACGGCATCCAAGGCAACGTGTCCGATGACCAGACTCCGAGCATGATCATCAAGCTCGGCTCCATGAACCAGACAACAGGTGACTACACAGCGACTTTGTCAAAACTTCCGAACCCGTTCCTAAAATGGGAGAAGACGAAATCCTACAATCTTGCCCTGGACTTCTCTGTTCTTGACAACAGAATTTCCGGTACAGTTGAGTACTACTACAAGAAAGGTAATGACCAGATTGTATCTGTCGAGGTCTCACCTACCACTGGTTCTTCAAGCATGAGTCTGAATGTAGGTGACATAATGAACAGGGGCTACGAACTAATCATCAACGCGATACCTGTAAAAACCAAGGATTTCAGGTGGTCTCTCTCATTCAACTCCGCCAAGAACATCAACAAAATCACACGCGGAGGAATGCAGGATGAATATACCTACGCGCAATACACCGACGGGTCCGCCGTACTTAAAGGCTATGCGATAAACTCTTTCTTCTCCTACAAGTTCGCTGGTCTTGACTCCGAAGGGCTTCCTAAGTTCAAAGACATCGAAGAGACGGACGGAATAACCAGAGAGGAAATGTACGCGAAGGCTTTCGCCTACTCCGGAAATCGTGTTCCTGACATGCAAGGTGGTTTCAGCACAAATTTCACATACAGAAACCTCACCTTGGGGATGTTCTTCTCTTACAGTCTTGGAGCGAAAGTGCGTATGAACAATCTCTACAACAACAGCGGGCAGTACCTCCCTAACCCTCAGCAAAACATGTCTGGAGAATTCGTAAACCGTTGGCGTGAACCGGGAGACGAAGCCTGGGCTGTTATTCCTGCTTTGTCCACGGATGCTCTCTCGATGTCGGGCCTCTTCAGCAAGCGTGAATTGACGATAGCGGACAACAGATGGCAGATGTACAACCAAAGTAACATCCGGGTTGTTTCGAGCGACTTCCTTCGACTCAGAACAGCATATATCCGATATGCCCTGCCTGAAAGCATCTGCAACAAGCTTAGCGTGAGCTCCGCCAACGTTCGCCTTGAAGGGAACAACCTTCTGTTGCTCTGCTCCAAGAAACTCAACGGCCAAGATCCAGAACAGCTTGGCATGGGATCGATCGGACTTACCACTCCACCGGTGTCGTCCTTCTCTTTCGGTGTTGATGTTACATTCTAAAAGACAGAATAATGAAAATCAAATACATTTTAATCGCAACCGCAACTGCGGCATTGGTTCTCTCCTCATGTTCTGATTTCCTGTCCGAAGCATCGCAGGACGAAGTCAGACCTAAGAATGCAAGTGACTACAAAGAACTCATCGCTGGAGAAATCTACGAAAAGATGAATGAATCCAGCACGGTAAACTCGTGGCTGGACATAATGACTGACGACTGCGAGGAACTCGCAAAAAAAGCCTCCACATTGGCGCCGGACAAGAGAACAGCCGGTTTTGGCTACTACACATGGCAGCAAGAGCCTGAGAGGCAGCGCGAAGGGGTTCTGAATAGTGATGCATCTTGGGGTACCTACTACCACCAGATACTGGTTTGCAACATGATTCTGAACGACATAGACAAGTTGGACGGAACCGATTCAGAAAAGGCTGGAGTGAAGGCCGAAGCCTACATGATCAAAGCATTCGCATACTACATGCTTGTCAATCTGTACGGAGAGCCATACGATCCACAGACAGCAGCCAAGGCGGCCGGAGTCCCTATCAATGACTTAGTCGGAGCAGAGAACAAAAAATTCCAGCGTGAAAGCGTCCAGACAGTCTACGACCTTATTCTTGAATATGGAGAGAACGCCTTGAAGCTGTTTAAGATCAGCGACAGCGGAGAATCCGTCTTCAGATGGAACGAAGCGGCAGCTGATGTGTTCCTTTCAAGAGTCTGTCTCTACATGCAGAGGTGGGATAAGGCTGCTGAATATGCAAATGAAGCCCTTGCAATTAAAGGCGATGTTTGGGATCTTAACCGCAAAGCCACGGATGACGCGTCTGCCGGGGACTACATGGACAGGTTGTTCACTTCCAGAAATCCAGAGATCCTCTTTTCCTACGGTTACTCTACAGAAATATTCTCCGCGGAAGGTGCGGGAAGTTGCTATCCACCGTCCAAAGCCTTACTCGCAATGTATGAGGACGGAGACCTGAGAGGAGGAAGAAACGGAATGTATATCAGATATTTGGGATCATTTTTCAGTGGCAAGAAATATGCTCCGTTCAAATCATTCATGACTTCGTACACATCCAGATACGGCAATGCGATCAGGACAGTGGAGGCATACCTGAACAGAGCGGAAGCATATTCACACATTGACGGGAAAGCACAGGATGCCATAAAGGATCTGGAAACTATCAGGCGGAACAGATTCACCGCAGCAAAGTACAAGCCTCTTGAAGCCACAACTCAAGAGAGCGTCGTTCAGGCGGTGAGGGATGAAAGGAGACGTGAACTCTGCTTCGAACGCCAAAGGTGGTTCGATCTAAGAAGATGGGGACGTCCATCAATCACTCACACCTACACTCCGGATTTGAAGAAACCTAATGAGACAGAGACTTACGTCCTTCAAGAGAATGACCCTGCCTACACTCTTCCTGTTCCAAAGGAAGTGCTTGAGATGGAGCCGGATCTTACTGACATCAAAAGACCGGAGAGGAACCCTCAAAACCAATAAAAACCAGAGCAATGAAATCAACTGATATTTTGACATTCATAGCATTGGCAGCAATGCTGATGTCCTGTTACAAAGAGGCTCCCATTCATTCTGAACGTGGAGAGTCGCCCTATAAGGTTGAAGATAGTTCAGACCCGTCACTACATTACATCTACGAATTCAACCAGAAGACGGGAGTATACATCCTTACTGAATATTCCGATGTGGATTTCAAGTGGGACATCGCGTCCGAATCCAACAATAATCTGGTAAGAATCAAACCAGAAGTGCTTGAGGATGCGATAGGCTATGTAAAATCAGTTCTCACAGAGGTTTATCCAGAGGAGTTCGCAAAGAAGTTCTTCCCTCTGAAAGTTCTCCTAGCCGACTCAATCAAAGTTGATTACGGCTCAGAAGATGCGGTTGTGGGTTCTGGCAGAAGTTACATTGCCTTAGGTGGAATCCGCAAGGAAAACCTGCCCAAAGATGATGGTCAACTGAGGGAAGCCAGAGGCGAAATCAATGGGTATCTCTGGGGAAACATAATCTATTCCAACAATTTGATGACAATTCCCGAAGGGTTCTTCTCTCCGGGAGAAGATTACTATGGAGTGTCTTTCGAGATGGAAGAATTCAAAGATTATAAAGACGACCCTGAATACCCAAGAAAAATCGGATTCTGGCGGTATGACCCGGACGGTTTCTATCCTCACATAAACCCAAGCCGGGAACTTGATGTCTCTGACTTCGTCAGGATGATCATCACACATTCTTCCGTACAGATGGAAAAAGAAATGGATGGTTTTGAAAACCTTAGGATAAAGTACGATCTTCTTATAAGGGCTGTAAAGGAGTCATGCGGAGTGGATCTTCAGGCCATCGGAGACAAGTATTCAAAAGAATAATTTCAACATAAATGAAAAGTACCTTTATCAAATTTTTGATAGCGAGTGGCATGGCGATGCTCGCTATACCCATGAGCGGCTCAGCGCAACCTTCATTGGCCAACATTCTGAAGGACGCTGCCTCAAAGAAAGAGAGTTCTGACACTACAAAAGCTGACAAAACCGGCAAAAAAAGTTATGACAAAGTCATCACTTCAGAGGCCAAAACAGCCAAAGGAGTGATGGACATCCACAAAGTCAAAGGAACCTATTACCTTGAAATCCCTTTCAATCTCATGGGCAAACCTTTTCTTCTCGCGACCAAGGTTTCTTCAACCAGCGACAATTCTGATGTGATCGCAGGCCAAATGCCCAACGATCCAAAACTTGTTGAATGGAGTTGCGATGAGGACAAGGTCTTCCTTCTTGATGGAACCGTAAAAGCGACTTGTGACACTTCGGAGGCGATATCTAAAGGGTTTGAGTTGAATTATATGAAGCCAGTCATGAAGGCATTCGACATCAAGGCTGTGAATCCAGATTCCACGGGAGTGGTGATTGACGTTTCCAAATTCTTCTGCAGTGATGAGGAATATATGTCCCCATTCATTCCGTCAAGTCCCTTCGACGGGTTGTTCGGAATAAGCAGGAAGAAGGGGACATTCAAATCGGACATGTCTTCTATTCTGGATTTCAAGGCTTTTCCAAAGAACATTGTATTCCGTACGAGAATGGTCTACACCGTATCCTCCTCACCTTTCACGGCAGTGGTAACAGTGTCAATGATCCAATTGCCCGACCAACCTATGCGTCCAAGATTGGCCGACCACCGCATCGGGTACTTTGCCGACAGACACATCGAGTACACGGAGAAAACAGACAGAAGCGAGAAAATCAGTTATATAACTCGTTGGAACATAGCTCCGAAGCCAGGAGACCTTGAAAAGTACAAGGCTGGCGCCCTCGTTGAGCCAGCCAAGCCGATTGTATATTACATAGATGACGCTTTCCCGGCGGAATGGAGGCCTTACCTCAAGGAAGGCATCGAGGATTGGCAGAAAGCTTTCGAAGCCATTGGATTCAAGAACGCGATAGTCGCCAAGGATTACCCTAAGGATGACCCGGATTTCAACCCAGATGACATCCGTTTCTCCTGTTTAAGGTATGCCTCGACAAGAGTGGCTAACGCGATGGGACCATCATGGACCGACCCTCGGTCCGGTGAGATCATCAACGGATCTGTCTATTTCTACCACGATGTCCTGAAACTGCTTCACAACTGGAGCTTCATCCAGACATCCACTGTAGAGCCTGCCTCAAGAAAGGAAGTCTACAGCGCGGAACAGATGGGACCGCTGCTTCGCTACCTCGTGGTCCACGAAATTGGCCATACGCTTGGTCTCATGCATAACATGAGGTCTTCGTACGCCTATCCTGTGGATTCTCTCCGCAGTAAGACATTCACTGACAAGTACGGCACGACTCCTTCAGTGATGGACTATGCAAGATACAATTATGTGGCTCAACCTGGTGACGGAGTGACTTGGCTTCTTCCTCCAAGGCTTGGTGTCTACGACTACTTCGCAATCAGCTGGGGCTACAAGCCAATTTTCACCGCCAAGACACCGAAAGATGAAAAGCCTGTCCTCAACGAATGGATCAAGGCACATGCGGACGATCCTATGTACTGGTACGGCGAGCAGGAATTCCTGACTTCCGTTGACCCGGCCGCTCAGACAGAATCTCTTGGGGATGACGCGGTCAAAGCCAGCGAGTACGGAATCAGAAATCTTAAGATAATAATGAAGAATCTGAATGACTGGACGAAAAGGGATGGAGAGAGTTATGAATATACTAAAGAGATGTACGAAGAAGTGCTGAAGCAGTTCAACCGCTACATGTCGCACGTGCTGAAATACATCGGTGGCAACTTCCTTCTGTACCCTGTGCACGGTGACGGCAAGCAGGCATTCGAGCCAGTTTCAAAGGAAAAACAAAAAGAGGCCCTCGATTTCATCTATGCCCAAGCCACCGGAATGTCAGAATGGCTTCAGGATCCGAAGATTCTCAGGCAATTCGATCCATCCAACCCTCTTGTCAACGATCTTCAGGCCGCCTATGTCAGAAACCTTTTGGGAGTCTACCCGAAAGTAGGCTATACCTCCAGGCTATCTGACGATCCTTACACCGTCGAGGAATATATCGATGACGTCTATGATCTCGTGTTCGGAAAAAGCATTGACGGAAAGACGCTGACCCTCTCGGACAGGAACATGGAATATGCATTCGTCTACACCCTGTTCAACAATCTTGGCATGCTCAAATCTCCTGCAAGCGAAAAGAAGTTCGCGTCGGATGACATATTCGCTTATGGCATGCTTGCGGAGGATGAAGACATCTGGCCTTGCCAGCATATCGGATGTGGCCACACACACAACGGGCAGGACAACCTTACAATAGCTCGCAGGGAATCAGACATCAAGATCCAAGGAAAATCAGTGTTTTATTCCACTCTGCTGAAAATCCAGCGCATAGTCAACAAAAGAGCCTCCTCCGCAAAAGGTGAAGACAAGGCTCATTACAAGTTCCTGGCTCACGAAATCAACAAGGAACTGGCAGAATAACATTATTCGCCATAATTCACATAGTTCCTGGATCGCAGCCGCGCGGTCCGGGAACTTTTTGTATATTTGCAAAACGCACATTCAAGTAAAGGAAAGTTGTCGCCAATTTGGCAAACATAATTGACGTTTAGCGGTTTACGCTTATAATCAAAAATACGGAATGAAAAAAACAACTCTTTTAGCAGTCTTACTTGCCGCAATGGTCTGCGCCGGAACGTCTGCGTCCGCACAGAGAAAAACAAAGAAAAACCAATTGGTTCTCGACGGGACGGTGGTCAATGTCAATCCGTTGGCAAGGACATCACCGGTCGAGGAAAAGTTGAAGGCCAAAAACACTCCGGGGATTGAATATGCTCCCACAAAGACCGTCTATCTCTATCCTAAGGGACAGGGAACGGATCAGGGAATAGTCGAAAACGGTGTGACCGTGACCCAAGGACCGCTTGTGTCCAACGGGCTCGAAGGTCCGGAAAAAGCCGGAGGCTGGGGCTTCATCACCAATGTGACCGACAGTGCGCGTATCGACATATTCATGCCTGAGAAACCGAACGGGCAGATGGTCATCGCTTGTCCAGGCGGCGGGTACTCAGGCCTTTCCACTTGGAATGAAGGAACTTATGTAGCGAAATGGCTGAATGACAGAAACATCGCTTGCGCTGTACTGAAATACCGCCTGCCAAACGGACACCGTCAGGTTCCACTGCAGGACGTGCACAACGCCTTCCGTTATTGCAGGCACCATTCAGAGGAATGGGGCATCAGGCAGATCGGTGTGATGGGATTCTCAGCCGGAGGTCACCTTGCAAGCACAGCGGAAACGATGTACGTGGACTCCACGACAAGGCCGGACTTCGCGGTTCTCATCTACCCTGTCATCATTATGGACGAGAACGCCACCCACAAAGGCTCCGTGGACAATCTTCTCGGCAGCGAGGCATCGTGGACATCCAGAGAGGACAAGACGTTCGACAATTGGTACAAAGGTCTTTATGAATATGACGGGCTGAAAAGGATGTACACCACCTACCGTGATGTCACTCCAACCACTCCCCCGACATTCATCGGGGTGAGCACCTACGACAAGACCGTTCCGGTTGTCAGTTCAGTGAAGTTCTACCAGGCTCTTGTCAGGAACAAGGTTCCGGCGGAATTCCACGTCTATCCTCAAGGCGGTCACGGCTGGGGGTTCACGGATCTGAGCATCGGTCTTGACCCTAAGGTCTGCAAGGACAACCTCGGTTCCTGTAGGCCGGAGTTCTCTGCCGCATTGGAAAGATGGCTCGGTCAGCAACTTGAAAGCGTGAACGGCAAGAAAGAGTTGCCGAAAGTCGCCCGGGAGCAGTTCACCCGCAAGCCGGACAAGGTTGTCTACCTCTATCCTGAAGGTCAGAATGTAGACAAGGGCATCGAAGGCATTACCATCGGTCCAGGCGAGAGCAACGGCTGTACAAAGAAAGAGGAACTTACAAAGGACATGAATCTTAAGTTCACGGGGGACAGCGCGAGGTTCGAGTTATACCTGGCTAAGAATCCTAACGGCAAGATGGTCATCATCTGTCCGGGCGGTGCATATTGGTTCACGGCTTATGTGCATGAAGGTCAATATGCCGCCGAATGGCTCAACAGTCAGGGAATCAGCGCTGCCGTCTTGAAGTACCGTCTGCCTTACGGTCACTGGAACGTGCCATTGAACGATGTGCAGAACGTGTTCCGCTACTGCCGTCACTACGCTCCGGAGTGGGGAGTGACACAGATCGGTGTGATGGGATTCTCGGCTGGAGGACATCTTGCCGCCACCGCCTCAACACAGTACATCGATGCCGTGACAAGGCCTGATTTCTCAATTCTTGTCTATCCGGTCATCTCCTCCGAGCCTGGAGTCGGCCATGAGGGAAGTTTCAACAACCTTATCGGCACAGAGAAAGGCTGGTACAACAGAAAGGGCAAGGACTTCGAGACTTGGGACGAGGGCAAGAGAAAGTACGAGGTCCTCAAGGAAAGATATTCATTGGACAAGCAGGTCAGCACCGACACGCCGAAGACATTCATCATATTCAGTTCCAATGATTACGGTGTGCCGCCGGAGAACGAGGTGCGCTACTTCAACGCCCTCGTGAAGAACGGGGTGCCTTGCGAGATGCACGCCTTCCCTGGCGGTGGCCACGGCTACGGTTTCAGCAACGTCAAGTACGGCAGCGACGCTATTCAGGAATATAGAAACGACTTCCTCGCCTCGATGGCCCGCTTCCTCAGGGAGCTTTAGCAGCGGTCGCTTCAAAATCACGATAACAAACAAAATAAAGCCATCCTCAAATCGGGGATGGCTCTTTTTTATAACCAGACGGAATGTCCGTGAATATATTCATAAAACCACTACTCGGCCTCGGTGGTTTCACCAGGCATCATCACGACCTCGACGAAATTGCCGGAGTTGTAGAGCCTAGCCGCGGCATCACGGATGGCGTCCTTGGTCATGCCATTTATAGCGGTCTCCCACTCCTTGTCGTAGTCGTAGCCGCTGCGGAAGTAGCGGAGCAGGTCTGACAGCCAGTAGGAGTTGTTGATCCTGCTTTCTGGTACGTTCTTCTTGAAATGTTCGACGGTCCTTGTGAACTGCTCATCGGTCGGGCCTTCCTCGGCGAGTTTCTTGAAACCGTCTTGAGCAAGGGCTCTGAGCTTCTCCGCGAGGGCCGGCTTGCAGTTGAAGTAAACCTGAAGGAGATACCTTCCATTAGGATCCTTGCGTGCATCAGCAACGGTGGATGCACCGTATGTTCCTCCCTCATCCTCACGGAGAGTGTCGGTGTAGATCTGGTCAAGAATGTAGCTGACAGCGCCGGCAAGGGTCTGATCCTTTACGGAGAACGGACGGTAGTCGCTATAGACCTGAAGGACAGTGGTCAGCGGAGTCTCCATCTTCTGATTGAAGACATCGACCACCTTGCCCTTGACGAGCCGAGGCTGAACATCAGCCCACTTGGCTGCCTTCTTGCCCTTAGGAAGAGAGCCGATGTATTTCTCTACCAATGGCTTGAGAGTCTCAAGGTTGACATCACCGACAATCACCATTGTGGCTCCGGCCACATCAGCGAAGAGCTTGCGGTAGTTCTTCTCGATGGCCTGGAGGTTGGCCTTGCCAAGTTTCTCCATCGAAAGCACCTCGTTCCTTGGATCGTCATTATAGAGAACCTTGGTGAACCTCTTCTGGAAAGCGAAGTTAGGAGTGTTCTCTAAGTTCGGGAGCACGGCCTTTATCTGGGCGGTGGCGTTGTCGTATTCCTCCTGATCGAAACGAGGATCAGTAAACTCAAGGTAGAGAAGCTGGAAAGCGGTTTCCAGATCCTTTACGGAAGAGTTGCCGGAGATTCCGTTGTAAAGGTCATCAATGAAAGGATTGACACTGACCATCTTGCCTGAAAGCATCTTGGAAAGTTCGGTACCTTTGAATTTCGACACACCTTGCGCGCTCTGGAAGACACTGAATATGCTGCCGTCGAATGAAGGCAGATCCTCTGTCGGGATAAGGCTTTCTCCACCGGCCTTGTAGAAAGAGAACAGTATCTGATCCTTCTTGTACTCGGTAGGGAGAACGACAACCCTCGCACCGTTGGAGAGAACCCACTCTGTGGCACCGTAGATGGTCTTGGATGCCTTCTTAACCTTGCCTCCTACCAATGCGGTAGGATCCATCAATGGCTCGTTGGAGGTCTCTTCAACCGGGGCTTCAATCTCGGACTTCTTCACTTCCTCAACAACCTGAAGCAGTTGCTCTGTCGTCGGAGTAGCGATGCCTTCCTTCTCCGGACCGCTGTAGATGACGACAAGACTGTTCTGGTCAGCAAAGGCCTGAGTCAGAACCTGGTTCATGACCTGAGCATTGATCTGACCGAAGATGGCCTTGACAAGCTCCAGTTTTGTCGCAGGCTCAAGGATGGCATAACTGCTAAAGAAATTGTTGATCAGAGGGTTGACAAACTCGCTGTTCTTACGGGTGTCAGCCTGATTGGCTGCCTTCTCATAATAAGCGATGATGTTGTCCTTGGCCCTGTTCACCTCACCTTCGGTGAATCCGTATCTCTTCATTCTTTCAAGTTCGGTCACAAAAGCCTTGAATCCTCCGAGAATGTTGTCCTCCTTAAGGCTGACATTTCCGTCTGCACCCTCGATGACCTCGCAGAGCTTGCCGAAACCGAAGCTGCCATAAAGGAATGGGGCATCTGCCTTGGACGTGATGTCATTGAAACGCTCGCTCATCACAGACTGCACCACGTTCTCGATCAAGTCGTTCATCAGTCCTATAGCCGTTGCGTTCAGGGACTCATCACGCGACTCGCTTTCCCAGACCATCTCCACTGACGGAGACGTGGTCTCAGGGTCCGTTATCACGGCCACACGCGGCTCGGTGAACTCCTTGAACTGGATCTTCTCCTTGGCCTTAGGATTAACGGCGGCAGGAATGTCCGCGAATATCGACTTGATCTTTCCTTCGACAGCGTCCACATCGATGTCTCCGACAACGATGACGGCCTGCATGTCAGGACGGTACCACGTCTGATAGAAGTTCACGAGACTCTCCGGCTTGAAGGTCTCAAGGTTCTCCTTGCTTCCGATGAGTGTGCAGGTGGCGTATTTGGTGTCGCCATAGATGTAAGGAAGGGACTTCTCGAAAGTTCTCCACCCGGCGTTCCTGCGGGAACGTCTCTCCTCGATGATCACCGGACGCTCTTTATCAATCTCGGCAGGATCATTAGTCACGAAATGTGAATAGTCGTGAAGAATCAGAAGGCAGGTGTCCACAACCGATTCCCTTACCAAAGGAATGTTGTTGAGCATATATGTGGTCTGGTCAATGCCCGTGGAGGCGTTGACATTGCCGCCGAAAGAAGCACCGATGCTCTGGAGCCAGTTCAGTATGCCCTTCCCAGGAAAATTCTTGGTACCGTTGAAGCACATGTGCTCAAGGAAGTGCGCGAGACCGTCCTGGTCAGGAGTCTCCTGAATAGCTCCGACATTGGTGGCGAGGTAAAACTCAGCCCTGCCCGCCGGTTTGTCATTATGTCTGATGTAGTAGGTCAGACCGTTCTCCAGCTTGCCGATCTTGACCGCCGGGTCGTTCGGAAGCTGCTGCATCTGCGCGCTCGCCACGAATGCCGAAGCACTCAGAAGGAAAGCGGAGACTAAAATCAAAAATCTTTTCATACTAATCTATATTAGGATTATTATTGTTCATCAATATATTCAAGAATATCCCCGGGCTGGCAATCCAACGCCCTGCACACACCCTCCAAAGTGGAGAATCTGACGGCCTTTGCCTTTCCGGTCTTCAGAATGGAAAGGTTTGCGGGAGTGATCCCGATCTTCTCGGCAAGAACGGCGGAGGACATCTTCCGCTTTGCCAGCATCACGTCAACGTTAACTATAATTGGCATAAACATTATCTTCTATAACGCAAACTTACTTCATTATTCTTGTTATTCCAAACTATTTTTATGTTTCTCGATAAGACTTAACGTAAATGTAACAATACATAGAAATAGAAATTGAGGCAAAATTACTAAATTTGTGGCATTATAAGCGATTCTTATGTTCGAGGATTTCAAACTGAAGGTCTTTATGGCAGTGGCCGAAAACGGCAGCTTCACCATCGCGGCGAAGGTGCTTGGCGTCACACAGCCTGCCGTGAGCCAGAACATAGCCGAACTTGAAAGGACCATGGGGACGGAACTGTTTACCAGAGGCCGAGGCGCTGTAACCCTGACAGCAGCAGGAATCACTTTCAAGGAATATGCGGAAAAGATTCTGTACTGGTACTCAGCGGCAGGGCTGCTGTTCGGTCCTTCGGGAAGAATCACATCGAACAAACCAGTAAGAATCTCCGCTGACGGGTTCATCGCCAGCCATATCCTACCCGATGCTCTTGCTAAACTCTTGACTTTCAACCCATCCTTAGCGTTCTCAATTCGAAGCAACTTCTCTGAGGAGGATTCTGACATAAAGATTTACGCCAAAAGGCACGTCATTGAGCCGTCATTCGAGGACATCGGCACATTCTTGTTCAGCGTGACAGCATCAGCGGTCAGTTCCAACCCGGCATATTCAAAAATCACAGATCTGAAAGACCTTCCGCAGAGCGCCAGAGTTGCGGTTACGGAGACATATTCAGTGATTTTGTCGCTGGATCTGAAGGCACGCTTGGCAGTCGTGTCGGATTCAGCCGAAGCCATCGTGAAACTGGTGATGGACTCCCCTGACTTCATCGGCATCCTTCCGCTCCCTGCCGTACCGCAAGACATCATCACGCTGCCCGCCTCATTGCCTGGCCTGACTCTTGACGTGCATCTTGAAGCCTCGGGGGCCACAAATCCTATCGCCTCCGCCCTCCACCGCATCCTCTGCGACCAATATCCGGTTTAGGGGACTAATCCTCCTTGCCTTCGAGGATCAATGAGACAAGGTCTTCGACATCATCGTTTGCCATCTCCAAATCAAACTCATCAGGATCATACGATTCTCCTTTCCGCAGCCCGAGCCATTCCTCATAGGAGGCCTTCTCTTCCGGATCATCAATCTTTCCGGACAGGATGTCAAGCATTTGCGCATAGCCCCAAACGCCACCGACATCTTCCGGAGGGCAGGCACCTTTGCCTGATGTCACACATATATCCTCACCAAGCAAAGGTTCGTCACTGACCGACGAGACCCTGACATTGTGAATCCAGCCATCTCCGAAATCATATTCAAAAGAGATCGTGCTGCCTTTTTGAGGCAGAACGTCCGCGACGGCGACGGTCATTTCATCTATAGATCGTCTGTAACCAAAATCAAAACTTTCTTCAATATTCGCCCTGGAAGTATAATCCACACCGCCTTTGGTGAATTGAGAAAGATGATAACCAGCCCAACCGAATGCGGTGATGAGTATCTTCCCCAGATTCCCGAGCCAAAGGTTTGAAGGCACCTTGATCCGCCTGAACACCTTGACAGGACATTGTTCGATGGATGCGTACAATACGTACGTCTTCGATGGTTTGCTTGAGTCCACCAGCCGGTCGGCCTTTGATTCTCTCCGTCCTTTGGTTCCTCCGACTTTTCCCGAAGTTTGGATGTTTTTGGCATTTGCCGTAGTCGTCTCACCTCTACCTGCAGTAGGATACGCAGCCGCCTTGGCCTGCATCATGTCGAAGAACGAAACCATAAATGAGATTTCCCCCTCCGAAATACCCGGGTAATCTTTCCTGATCACCTCTTTGAGTTCGTCACGTTCCTTATCTGTCATATTGAAATAGCAGTATTTTCCGCAAGGTAGTCATTTTCTCCGGAATCCAAATGGGATGGCGACAAAATATTTTGAGCGTGATTTTCTCATATATTCCTTCATCAATATTTTTACGATTGTCAGTTGTAAACTCGGCTATTCTTGTCTACTTTTGTAAAAAGATAC
>DCCQ01000111.1:0-2163 GCA_002314195.1 Bacteroidales bacterium UBA1077
CCGACGGCGTGCGCCCCGAGGAAAGTCGCCTTGATGGTTGCGGGGGACTCGCTTTTGACGCGGCGGATCACCCGGAGCATCTTCAGCTCATCCTCTGTCGTGAGGCCGTAGCCGCTCTTGATCTCGATCGCGCCGGTTCCCTTGGCTATCATCTCCCGGACGCGGGCCATTGTCTGTGAATATAATTCCTCTTCGCTCGTGCGGTGGAGCAGGTCAGCGGAGTTGAGGATCCCGCCTCCACGGGCGGCTATCTCCTCGTAGCTCAGGCCGTTGATCTTGTCGATGAACTCCCGCTCACGTGTTCCGGCGTAGCAGATGTGGGTGTGAGAGTCGCAGAAAGCTGGCATCACCATACCGCCCTCTGCGTCAATTAATTCATCTTGTGGTCCGGCTGCCGGACACTCGGACATATTCCCGAATCCGGAGATCCTTTCGCCCTCGATCGTGAGATAGGCATCCTTCAGCGAGCCGACCTCGTCCATCTCGGCGCCCCGCTTGCGCAGGACACCTTCAGGAACGATTCCGACCAGTTCGCCGATGTTGGTGATTATGGTCATCTTATGAACTCGATGGATTTCTGGATGAGCGGGTGCATGTAGACATCATCGCTGATGAACGGCACGACCTTGCGGTAGTCATTGAATATCCCCTCGATGGTCTCAGAGGACTTGTTGCCGGCAAGCTGGTGTCTGAAATCGAGAGCCTGGGAGGCGTTGAACAATTCTATGGCAAGCACTTCCTCGCAATTGTCAACCACACGCACAAGTTTCGTGGCGGCGTTGGAACCCATGCTCACATGGTCCTCCTGACCCTGTGAGGACGGGATGGAATCCACGGACGCGGGCCAGCAGAGACCCTTGTTCTGGCTCACAATTGATGCAGCCGTGTACTGCGGAATCATAAATCCGCTGTTGAGGCCTGGAGTCGCCACCAAGAATTTCGGCAGGCCGCGCTGACCGGAAATCAGGCGGTATATCCTTCTCTCCGAGATGTTTGCGAGTTCGGACATCGCGATCGCCAGCGTGTCCATCGGGATGGCGATAGGCTCTCCGTGGAAGTTGCCTGCGGAGATGATCATGTCCTCGTCCGGGAAGACGTTCGGGTTGTCCGTCGCGCTGTTGATCTCGTTCTCGATCACCGACTCGACGTAACGGATGTTGTCCTTGACCGCACCGTGAACCTGCGGGATGCAGCGGAATGAGTATGGATCCTGAACGTGTTCCTTGTGGTTCTTGATCAACTCACTGCCCTCAAGCAGAGTCATGAAGCGGGCAGCCGTGTCGATCTGTCCTTTGTGCGGACGAAGTTGGTGCGTAAGCGGCAGGAACGGCTCGATGCGCCCGTCGTAGGCCTCCAAAGACATAGCCCCGATCCTGTCAGCCCATTCGGAAAGCCTGTGGCACTGGATCAACGACCAGATGGCGTGCGCGCTCATGAACTGCGTTCCGTTCAGAAGCGCGAGACCTTCCTTGGACTGAAGGCTGATCGGTTTCCAACCCATCTCGTCCCAGACCTCCTTGCTCGGCCTAACCTTACCTTTGTAGAGAACCTCTCCGAGTCCGATCAGCGGAAGGCTGAGGTGGGCGAGGGGAGCGAGGTCTCCTGAAGCGCCCAGAGAACCCTGCTGGTAGACAACCGGCAGGATGTCGTTGTTGAACATATCCAGAAGCCTTTGGACTGTAATCAATTGCGCTCCGGAATGCCCATAGGACAGGGACTGAGACTTCAGCAAAAGCATCAGCCTCACGATCTGCGGACGTACTGTCTCCCCGGTTCCGCAGGCGTGGGACATCACCAGATTGTGCTGGAGCTGCGAGAGCTGGTCGGCAGGGATGGCCACGTTGCACAGCGAGCCGAATCCCGTGGTCACTCCATAGACCGGACGGCCTATGTCCTCCATCTTGCTGTCCAGGTACTTGCGGCATTTTTCGATGGCAGCCACAGCCTCCGGACCGAGCTCGACCCTTTCATGGTTCTCAAGTATCGCTTTCAGCCTTTCGAGGCTGAGATGTTCATGTGAGATGATGTGTGTCATAGTTCTTCAATCGCTTTTCTGACAATGTTTTCGTCCGCAATGTTCGGTACCGTCACCTTGAGCTCAGGCGTGCGGTCCATTTCCCTAAGGATGGCGTGTTCAGCTCCCTCGTTGCGCGCCCAACTGCG
>DCCQ01000111.1:2323-11280 GCA_002314195.1 Bacteroidales bacterium UBA1077
GAAACCCATGTGGCCCCGCGGAAGGAGTCACCGATGACGTTCTGGACGGCCATGTCAGCGGTGAACCGTGATCCGTCGTAGATGTTGGAGGTCTCGCGGAACGGTGAATCGGTTCCAGACACATCGTGATGGTCGCGGCCAAGCACGATTGGAGCGGAGATCTCACCCTTGCGGATGGCCTCGTTGAAGGCGAGGGCGATCTTGGTCCTGCCTTCGCAGTCAGCGTAGAGGATGCGGGCCTGCGACCCAACCACGAGGTTGTTCCTGCCGGCTTCCTCTATCCAATGAATATTATCGTTCAGCTGCCCCTGAATCTCCTCAGGCGCTGTCTCAAGTTCCTTTTTAAGAATATTCGCGGCTATCTCGTCGGACTTTGCGAGGTCTTCCGGCTTCTCGCTCATGCAGACCCAGCGGAACGGTCCGAAACCGTAGTCGAAATAGAGCGGCCCCATGATGTCCTGGACGTAGGACGGATAGCGGAACGAGCCGTCGGCCTTGAGTATGTCCGCTCCCGCTCTGGAGGATTCCAGCAGGAAGGCGTTGCCGTAGTCAAAGAAGTACATTCCCTTGGCTGACAGCTTGTTGATAGCGGCTACGTGCCTTCTCAACGACGCGCGGACCGCCTCGCGGAACTTCTCCGGCTCCTCGGCCATCATCCTGACGGACTCCTCGAATGACAGCCCGGCAGGGTAGTAGCCGCCCGCCCACGGATTGTGGAGCGAAGTCTGATCCGAGCCAAGGTCCACAGGAATATTCTCGCCCGCGAGCCTCTCCCAGAGATCCACGACATTGCCCACGTAGGCCAGCGAGACTGTCTCCTTGCCTTCCATCGCCTTGCGGATGCGAGGGATAATCTCGTCCAGATTCTCGTTCAGCTCATCGACCCAGCCTTGGTCGTAGCGCTTGCGGGCCGCCAGCGGATTGATTTCGGCGGTGACGCTCACGACTCCGGCGATGTTGCCGGCCTTAGGCTGCGCTCCGGACATTCCACCGAGTCCAGCCGTCACGAAGAGCATTCCCTTCATGTTCTCCCTCGTCCCGGCGATGCCTCTGGCTTTCAGTTGCTTGCGAGCGGCGTTCATCACTGTGATCGTCGTTCCGTGCACAATTCCCTGAGGGCCGATGTACATGTACGATCCGGCTGTCATCTGGCCGTACTGCGACACGCCGAGCGCATTGAACCTTTCCCAGTCATCCTGCTTTGAATAGTTCGGGATGACCATTCCGTTTGTCACCACGACCCTCGGAGCGTCCTTGTGGCTTGGGAAAAGTCCCATCGGATGGCCGGAGTACATTGAGAGCGTCTGCTCGTCGGTCATCTCGGCCAAATACTTCATTGTCAGCCGGTACTGTGCCCAGTTCTGGAATATCGCTCCGTTTCCTCCATAGATGATCAGCTCGTGCGGATGCTGCGCCACCCTCGGATCCAGATTGTTCTGGATCATCGCCATGATGGCCGCCGCCTGGCGGCTCCTGCAAGGATATTCATCAATAGGTCTTGCGTAGATGTCGTAGGACGGGCGGAAGCGGTACATGTAGATTCGTCCGTAGTCCTTCAGCTCCTGGGCGAACTCCAGTGCCAGTTCAGCATGGAACTTGACCGGGAAATATCTCAGCGCGTTCTTCAGCGCCAGCACCTTCTCCTCAGCCGTGAGGATGTCCTTGCGCTTGGGCGCGTGGTTTATGGTCTTGTCGTAAGGCTTAGGCTCCGGGAGCCTGTCCTGCGGGATGCCCGCAAGTATCTCTTCCTTAAACTTATCCATTGATCTTCGAGTTTACGATGTCCAGAATCTCTTTTTCTTCTTTCACGGCTTTGGCAGCGATCTCGTCGGCCTCAGCGACCAGTTCGGCGGCCTTGGCCTTGTCGTTCAGGGAGGCCGCGTTGATCTTCACGTTGAGCTGCGCTCCGAGAACCGCGCTTCGTGCGGCCAACGCACCGGCTCCAGCGTCTGAGACGGAATTCGGATTGCCGATTTCGGCCATCGCCCTTGTGATCTCGAAGGCCCTGAATGCAGCCTTCATCGTGCGCAGAGGTACCTGTGTGGCATAAAGTGTGGCCTTCTCGATGGCTTCCGCGCGGGCAGCCTTCTCTTCTTCCGTGCCTTTAGGAAGTCCGAACGCCGCCATTATCTTGTCGAACGCCGCCGTGTCCTCATCCACGAGGCCTACAAGCTCCTGCATCACAGCGTGTCCCTTCTCGGCCCAGTCTGAGAACTCCTTCCAGCGGTCATCCCAGCCTCTCTTGTGGGCGGAAAGATTGGCGACCATCGTGCCGAGAGCCGCTCCGAGAGCGCCCATATAGGCTGAGATGGATCCACCGCCAGGGGCAGGGGACTCGGACGCTGTCTCCTCCGCGAATCCCTTGAGCGTCATTCTGATAAGCCTTTCCTTGACAGCGAGTTGCTCCGGGTCTTCCATAAGATATTCAATGACTTTCTCGTGCGGGTTGAACGGCTTGAGGTCGTCAAGACTCATCGACTTGACGGCAATCTTCATGATCTCGTCCTCCGAGATCCCCAGAGAGCGTTCCTGCTTCTCAAGATAGAACTTTCCGGCCTCCATCAGAACCCGTTTCGGAACAAGTCCGACGATTTCGGCTCCGGTGACTTTCAGCCCTCTGGCCGCGGCAGCCCTGGAGACTTCCTCATAGGCGATGTGCAGAGGCGTGGCCTTGATGTTCGTGATGTTCATCGAAACCTGCGCGATGCCATATTCATCAATGTACCAGCCGATCGCCTTGCATCCCTTGAGTGTGCCCGGCTGCCAGCGGTCCTTGCCGTTCTCGTCCTTGAGCACCTTTCCGGTCAGGCTTCCGCCCTCACGCATCTTGCGCCCTTTCTCGCGCACATCGAACGCGATCGCCATCGCGCGGCGGGTAGAGGTTGTGTTCAGATTATAGTTCACCGCCACGAGGAAGTCCCTGGCTCCCACGTTGATGGCCCCGCTCTTGGCGACGGTCTCGTTATATTCCTTTGGCCCGAAGTCCGGTGCCTTGGCGGGATCAGCAATCTTCTCCGGCAGGGCTTCATATTCCCCGGCCCTGCAAACCGCAAGGTTCTTCCTCTCAGGCTTGAACGCCGCCGCCTCGTAGCAGTAGCAAGGGATTCCGAGCTCGTCATAGATTCTCTTCGCAAGCCCGCGCGCCAGTTCTGCGCACTCTTCCAGCGTGATTCCGGCCACCGGCACGAGCGGCAGCACATCACACGCCCCCGACCGAGGATGCGCCCCATGGTGATGCCTCATGTCGATCACCTCTCCGGAACACTTGACACCTTGGAAAGCCGCCTCCAACACCGCCTCAGGGCTTCCCACGAAGGTCACAACGGTCCTGTTGGTCGCCTCGCCTGGATCCACGTCAAGCACCTTGACGCTCTCCTCGTTGCCATCGACGTTAACCTTAGCCGAAGCGATTGCCTTCACAATCTGGTCTATCACATTCTTGTCCCGCCCCTCACTGAAATTGGGCACGCATTCTATAATCTTTGCCATAACGGTTATGTGTTTTTAATATGCGGCTATAAATTTATGAATATTTTCCCAATATTCATTGCAAACCCAAAGGGAATCTTCCGATTCTCTTAAGAATCGGAATCTAGTCAAGATACTCAATCTTGAAGTCGTAGTCCCACTGGGTGTAGTAGAGATTCCCTTTGTCCCACTCGACCTCTCCACGTTGGAAATCGACGGTGTCGCTGCGAGGGTACTTCTTCTCAGGATCGAGATTGCCTCCGAAGTCGGAATTGACAATCATCCTGAAAGGCTCAATTCCTCCAAAGAAGAAATCCCCACCGTAGGAGGTGATTCCGAAACTCTGATCGACAGGAACCCAGCCATAGCCTTCGAAATAGACCTCACCCCAGTCGTGAAGATTGCCCGCCCCAGGATGCATCATCAGACCACTCTGCCATCTGGCCGGGATACCTTTGTAGCGGCACATCGTGATGAAGAGCAGGGTCACCTGACCGCAGTCTCCGTGGCGGTTCGTCAAGACATATTCAGGAATATTCTCGATTGTGGAGTAGTCTCTGGCCGATGCCCACGGGAATGTCTTGTCGATCCAGGTGTAGATCGCCTTGGCCTGAAGGTAAGGATTCCCGATGCCGGCTGTGACTGAATCGGCGGCGGCCTTGATCTTGTCAGTGAAGATCACGTGCTGCTCGCGCTCAGCGGTATATTCCTTATAGTCAGGGGAAGAAGTGTTGTACGCCAACACTTTGGATGAATCGATAGGATGCCATTCGCCGCTGGAGGTATATTCAAAGACCTCGTGGAAGACGGTAGGTTTGTTCTTGACGGTCTTGGCCTCCATGTAGACGCTGCTGTGAGGGTGCCATGGCTCAGAGAAAGTCAGTTTCTCAATCGGGTACGCCACGCCGTTGACTCCGGCCTCGATGAATTTGAAATCGGTCTGGCGGGGCACATCCTGGCGAGGAAGCGGCAGCCAACAGCGGAGCGTCTGACCCGGCCTTAAAGTGTTGGCGTGGACTGTCAGGGTGAATGTCACCTTCATCCTCTTTGGAAGGGCGAAATAGGGATTATCCTTCCTTTCAGCGAGGTTCTCCAAGACTTGCTTTTTGATCTGCGGAATTGTCACCGCGTCAATGGCTTCGTGGCCTGACAGCGAGGTCCCGCTCTTGGACAGATCCTGCTCGTCAGAGTCGGCGGCGGCCTTTATGGCAGCCAATTCGGGATTGATTCTGAACAGGTTGCGTGCCGCCGCCGTGAAGTACATCGTGCGTTTTCCGATCCGCATCGACTCCAACTCACCGGAAGCGGTCCACTTGTCGATCTGCTCGTCAGAGACATCAGGAATGTATTTCTGAATATATTCCTTGACATCCTCCCTTGAGGCGCAGAACTCCGTCGCCAACCTTTGCGCCAGATCCTTGTCCCATGAATATTTGTACCTCATCTGCCTCGGCAGCCAGATGTTAGCGGCCAGCGCTATCGCCACCAGCGTCCAAAGAACTATCTCTTTTCTTTTCATTACCATGATTTACAATAGTTTGAGCCCGAGGCCAGACCAATCAGGGAGAGTGACCTCACGGATGGCATGGATCATCTCGTTGCCGGAGCATCCGGCCGGCAGACAGCCCGTCCCGGCAACAAGTCCGCTTCCGGCGGTCGCCAGCCCCGCGGCCCTGAGAAAATCCCTTCGTCTCATTATTTGACCGATTCGATGAACGCTGTCATCTGAGGCACTTTGCTGAGGGCTGAGTGGAAGAGTTTCATTTGGTTGCGGGTACGGACGAGGTTGTGCTCCGGGTACTTGATCTTGTAGTAGGTGTCGCCGTTTATGTAGTCGGCGAAGAAGCGGACGGCCTGCATGAACGGAAACAGGCACGCCGCGTAAGGCAGATTCTCCCTCTCGATCGGGGTCAGGAACGGCTTCGTGCCTTTCAGGTAACCACGTGTGAAAGCCTTGAATATCTCCAAATCGAAATCTACCTTTTCCAGTTCGGGCGAATCTTCGGCCACAGGGTTGGCTGCCGTGCGGAGGAAGTCCCCGAAGTCCGAGAACACATAGCTCGGCATCACTGTGTCCAAGTCGATGACGCACAGGATCTTGCCATCCTTGTCGAACATCATGTTGTTGACCTTCGTGTCGCAGTGGCATATCCTTTTAGGAAGTTTTCCTTCGCGGTGAAGCTGCTCGGCTTTGCACATTTGGACCCCGTACTTGTCGATGTCCTCAAGAATCTTATGCAGTTCCTGCCCTTCGGTCTTGTCATCGGCGCTCAGACGACTGGCCTTGTCCTCCCTCACCGCCTCGACCAATTGCCTGAGTCTCAACTCCATGTTATGGAAGTCCGGAATCGTCTCCCCGAGCGTGTCCGGAATGTCGGCAAGCATCGCCTCGAAGTTCCCGAAAGCCTCGCCGGCATATTCAGAATACTCCGGGTTGACGGTCTCGTAGGTGTAGGCATCGTCAATAAACACCGACACCCTCCAATATTTCCCGTCCTCCAGGCAGTAGGTCCTCGGCTTGTCGCTCATCAGAGCCTCAAGTCTCTCCCCCTCTGACTTCAATGGGATGAACCTCAGTACCTTGCGGTCTATGTCATCGGCTCCTTCCGCTTCGAGTTTTTTGCGGATATGCCTGGTAACGGCCTCGATGTTGCTCTGGAGCAAATCCACGTCAGTGAAGATCGCGTTGTTGATTCTCTGGAGCACATAATCAGGCGCGTCGCCCTCTGTGACAACCTTGTACGTGTCATTGATCAATCCATTGCCCAACGGCTTGATCTCCTTGACCTCGCCCTCGATGGCGAAAAGCTCAACTATTTTTTTCAAATCTGTCATAGTCAGTGTCATTTTTTAGAATTGATTGTTTTGTGTTTATTTTATAAAGAGGACACTAGGTCATTCCATGCTTCCTTGTGTTCAAATAGTACGGCTTTGTCTTTTGATAGAAGCATGACGTAGTTCTCTATGAAGACGGAAGTGTCCTCTATGATTCTTAAATAATATTTCAGTGATGGAAACACTCCGTTAACAACTAATTGGCAACCATGAATGTTTTTTAGTTGTCGGATGATCTTGTCAATATTCTCTGCATCGGCATCAACTGTTCCCTTCGTTGAAAGTATATAGTATCTGCTTACTTTTGATTTTTCAATCTTACTTTTGGCTGTCTGTGCTATTTCATAGGAAATAGGGATGTCAAATTTAACCTCGACTGCTTCAAAAGGAGTGTTGTCTTGATTGTTGACATCTATGTCTCCCATTCTTCCGCTTTGTGAATCTGCTGAAGTATGACTTTCGAGAGGAAGTAAATTTTTGCCATCAAACCTCTTGCATTCTGTCATTAGACATTGATACGCTGCATACAATGCCAGAACAGGAAGTCTCGCCGCACCATGGGATTTGTAACAATGATGGAAATGCTTGCCAAGAAGGTTGATTATCTCGTTGATTGACAGATTCTGCGGCAAGGCCAGGCTGATGTTCTTTTTTTCTCTCTGGCGGATTAGCGACCGCAACATGTAATCAAGAACATTTGATGGGGAAGCCTTGCCTGTCTCAATGTCGTCAAGAATGGACAAGAAACAATGTTTGAGAGGCTCTTTGATGGCACCAGGGTAGTCCTTGTTGTATGCGACTTTTTGCTCAAGCGATCGCGTTAGCCACCCGGATTCAGCCATGGCCGGGAATCCGCATTCCTTCAGGAACGGTGTGATGTGTTTTGTGTCAAAAGTCCTTCCGCTGTAACCTCCTGGAATAGAGGACTGATGCTTGCGTATGTCTTGTTCAGGGTTGAGGAGCTTGTAAACAACACTCGTCATAACTACCGTGTAGACACCTTTGTTGCATTCAGATTCAGAAACAATTGTATCTAATGATTGAATCGACTCTTGGCTTAGGTTTGATTCCGCTTCGCCAACTTGGGCCGTTTCGTTCAAGGCATTTTCATATGCGTCCTTAAGTATGATGTCAGCATCTGTCATAATAATTGTTTTTTTATCTGTTCAATAATTTCCTTGATCATAGGAATGCAAACTGAATTGCCGATTTGACGGTACTCTTCACTCATACTTTTGTCTTTTATAAAGTCGTCTGGGAACCCCATTAGTCTATAGCACTCATTTATGGTGAGTTTTCTTACACTCACCCCATCGTAAATCCAGAATCTCCCGGAAGTCTCCTGGGATGGCAGGGCGGGATGAACACCATTTATATGGTAAATTCTGTTGGGTTGTTTATGCACTCTTGACAGGTTCTCTGTTCCTGGACGCACACCGGCTTTTCTTATAGCTTTGTTTCTATAGCCAGCAAACATCAAACCTGAAGGCTGCATCTTGCAGTCATCAAGAATCGTATACGGCTCTTTTAGGTATTCAAATGCAGATCCAGGAGGGTCCAGAATATCCTTGATGACTTTTCTTGGAAGAGGTGTCAGCTTGGAAAAGTCGAACTTTTTATCCTTGTTCCCGATAATTATTATTCTTTCCCTATTTTGAGGTACGCCGAAGTCAGATGCATTGAGAACTTTGCACGAGCAGATGTATCCAAGACCTTCCAATCCTTCGATGATCGTCTTGAAGGTTTTTCCGCCATCATGATATACAAGATGCTTTACATTCTCCAAAAAAACAACTTTGGGCTGTTTGGCCTCAATTATCTTGAAGACGTTATATATTAGTGTTCCACGGGTGTCTTCAAATCCCTTCATCTTTCCTGAGATGCTGAATGGCTGGCATGGAAATCCGGCCGTAAGTACATCATGCTCGGGAATATAATCCATCGGGATCTTGGTGATGTCGCCGAATGGCATCTCACCATAATTCTCTTCGTAAACATACTGAGCGTGAGTGTTGAACTCAGAAGAGAACACACATCTTCCGCCAGATTCCTGAAGTGGAATCCGGAATCCTCCTATTCCGGCGAAAAGATCGATGAAAGTGAAACTGAATTTTTCGGGTGGCGGGAATGGAACTCTGTATAATTCGGGGAATAGATTGTATGAGAGCATTCTGTCGGAAAATCTACCTTCCCCATAATTCAGGAGTCCTTCCCTTTTCCTTATGAGTTCAATCGCAGTCTTCCAATAAGGCAGTTCCACTGCAAGATCACAGTTATGTACATAGTGTGAAAGAATGGCCATTTCTTCATTGTGCGTCAATGATTTATGGCTGTCTGCACGTGGTTTTGCCCTGTCTGTATCTTTCATAGAAAATCGGATGTTCTAATTTATTCTTCAAATATAATGACTATTTTTGTGATATGGAACTGTACGAATACGCAAGGCCACGCCTGATGGCCGGAAAGAAGATACTTTATGTGCACGGATTCGCGTCGAGCGGCCAGAATGGAAGCGTCAAGACGTTGAGGCTGCTGATGCCAGAGGCAACGGTTCTCGCGCCCGACCTGCCTGTGGAGCCATCCGATGCGATGAATCTATTAATGAATATGACCGCTTCGGACAAGCCGGATCTCGTCATCGGAACCTCGATGGG
>DCCQ01000110.1 GCA_002314195.1 Bacteroidales bacterium UBA1077
ATTCGAGGCCAAGGTCGAAGGAATATTCCCGGAAAACGCTTATCCGGCAGAGACCAAACTGCGTCTGAAAGAGGGTGCGCAGGTGATGTTCGTGCGCAACGACACTTCGGGCGAGGCTCGCTACTACAACGGAAAGATCGCGACTGTCGAGAAGGTGAAGCCACAGCTGATCGTGAAGGATGAGACTGGTGAGAGCATTGTGGTCACCACAGAGAAATGGGAGAACATCCGTTACGGGCTGAACGAGGAAAGCGGTGAGATCGAGGGGATTGTGGACGGAACTTTCGAGCAGGTGCCTCTGCGTCCGGCATGGGCGGTGACGATCCACAAGAGCCAGGGGCTGACGTTCGACCATGTCATCATTGACGCCGGGGCGGCTTTCTCTTTCGGCCAGGTCTATGTGGCCCTTTCCCGTTGCCGGACCCTCGAAGGCATCGTCCTGACCACCCCGATCACCAGACGATGCACGTTCACAAGCGAGGAAGTCTCAGAGTTCGAGAGCAGCCGCGAGCCTGCGGACGAGGTGCGCCTCAAGCTACCTGCAATGGCAGGTGAATATTTCACCTCGACCCTCTGCGATGCCTTTGACCTTCAGCGGCTTCGCTACCTCTACAACAGGGTCAACCGAATATATCAGGTCAACCTTTCGAACCTTTATCCTGACCAGGCGGACAGATTCAACATGGTGGGTGCGGGGATGCCCGGCCTTATTAATGAGACAGCACCTCAACAAGGCTCGGAAGCCTCAGAGGAAGAGAATCATAAGGCGTTCACCGGGATACGTTCCCTCAGCGACACAGCCCAGAAGTTCCAGAAGCAGCTCCGTCACATTGCCTCGACAGTCCACAGCGGCGCGCCGGAGGACTTCCCGCTCATACGGGAGCGCGTCACCAAGGCCTGTGAATATTTCCGCAAGGAACTCAAGCCTTTGGCATCTTTCGTCGCTCCGCTGACGCTAATCGAGATTGATGACAAGGAGATCAAAAAGGCTTTCAAGACAGCGGCCGAGGAATTTCTCTCGGAGTTAAGATTCCGCCTGGCGCTTTACGAGACGATTCTGTCTGATGGCTTCAGCACCAAAGCTTACCATAAATTAAAGGCGTACAACGAGTTGTCTGATGAACGGTCACTGAAAGCTTTGGTCAGATCGCTTATTTCTCCATCAGAGAAGGCTTCCGCGTCAGAGAAGTCGCTTCGGCACATCGACAAGCTTGGCACACAGCAGGCACAGCGTCCGGAAGGGCAATCGGCTCAAGACCCGAATGGAGAACAAGCCGCCTACACTGGCAGCGTCCACCCCGAACTGGTTCAGGCTCTTGTGGACTGGAGACGTGAGAAATACCTGCGAGACAACGTCCCCGCCTACATGATCCTCCACCAGAAAACCCTTCTGGACATCGCCGACCTCGCTCCGACCACAAAAGAGGAACTCCTTGCCGTCAAAGGCTTCGGCAAGTCAAAATGCGAAATATTCGGCGACGAGATTCTGGAGATCATCAGGAAGACAGCCAAAAGCAAATCTTGATGATTGGCAAAGGGCATTCCTTGCGAAAGACACGAGTAATCGATGTCAATGAATGATTCCGACAGAGAGACCTAAAATGTTTCTCCCAGAACCTTGGAAACCCGGAACAAAACACATAGAGGCAGACAAAGAGGCGAAGCCTGAAAGATTCTTTCCGGTTTTGCTGATTGTCAGCGGAAACTCGTAGCGGAGATCCGCCGAGACCCTCATGAAATCCGAAGTCAGGATCTCATGGTCAGGATCAATCACATTGTCCAGAATCACCTTATTCTGAAGCTCGTCACTTATCGAATAGCGGTCAGAGATATTCATGGACCAGGCAAACTCGCCTTCCAAGGTCAGACGGCCTTTCCTTGCGGAGAAGATTGTCCCGCCACCATGCACGGAAGGGACGATGTTGGCACAGACGAACGAGGACGCGGGAGAATAGTAAACATATTCATCATCAAGCATATTCAAGCCAACCTTGCAGCCAGCGTTCCATTTGTTGCCTGACCATTGATCCCCGTCTGGAACAATGTACGACAGTCCGGCTTCCCCCGACATTCTTCCCGAAGTGTAGGATTTTATGGAAAATATTGTCTCATAACGCGTTGAAGTCACTCCGCTGACCGGGTCAGTCACGGTCACGGCTTTCTGGGAGATTTTCTCAGCGGCACCGGAGATGAAGTCAAAAATACCCTCTGCAATCCAGTTGCCGGAATGGAATACCATAGAAATCCTGCCTCCAGTCTCCTTGTAGTTGCCTGGAGTCGCCTTGTAAGCGTCCTCAACCACGTCTTCACGATGGAAGGGCGACACCTCAGCAAGAAAAGAGGAGTTATCACCGAACGAATGCTCGTACTGCAACGCGACACCGTATTTCCATGACTTGATCCTTCTCTCATAGGCGCTTGACACCAGTGTCGAGTACACCCCAAGCCCTTCCTGAAGGTAGAGGAAATACTCTTTCGCATCCTTGGATTTGGAGATGTATGAACCGATCTTCTCTTTGGAATACCCGTAGGATAGATTGAGACCTATCTTTTCTTTCCCGAATCTGAACGCCACTCCAGGTTTTATCGAATAATCAATCTCCTGAGTCCTTGGGCGTGGATCCTGCAATCTGGAAAAGTCTCCCAATGAATAGT
The DNA here is from genome assembly GCA_002314195.1 of Bacteroidales bacterium UBA1077. Taxonomy (GTDB): domain Bacteria; phylum Bacteroidota; class Bacteroidia; order Bacteroidales; family UBA932; genus Cryptobacteroides. Next base: position 2,656 of record DCCQ01000110.1, read on the forward strand.
CAAGGCCAATCCCTGCCCACATGAAACCGAAAAGCGGCTTTGATGACGCCTTCACGGAAAAATCAAACATCTGACAGGAATATTTCCCCTTCAACGATGATCCGGTAAGGTACGGATTTCCGTTGTAAGGATCTATATTGTCAGACCAGCATCTTTCTTTATGACGTTCCTGACTGAACCTGAAACTTCCCCACAGATTCAACGGTTTCAAAGACTTGTACCCGGAAGAACGGAAATCCCAAGAGTCTATCCCGCCGCTTTCCATCGCCTTGTGAAAGTCTCCGGAAACTGATTTTGCGCCAAGTGCCGTGTGACCCAAATCAGGCATCGTATTTATCCCTATTGAGACCGGATTGTCTGTCCGAAGCCAGATGCTGAAGTCTTCGGAAGATGGCACGGTCTGAGCCGGCAAGCCTGCCGAAAGGCTCGCCGACATCATGACCGATAAGATAATCTTTCTCAATATATTGTTACTTCTTGTAGCCAGGCTGGATTTCCGGCGCATCGTAATTCTTTATGACAAGATGTGATCCATCATAGTTATCCGGATCGCTGGAGCCGACAGCGACGAAATCGTTCGCCGAATTGTTCGTGTCAAGGAGAACCTTGCGCCCGTCGGCTGTGATGTACTGGATTTTTCTGTCGAAAATGTAGCCCATGTTCCAAAGGCCCTCGACTCCTTTGGCATCCAAAGCGTCAGGGATTCTCTTCTGTTGAAAGGCAGCGGCCCTGACAGTCTCGACAGCATCGATTATGATTTCATTAGGGACCCTCTTGGCAGCCAAATTACGCTGATTGTCTATTGTGTAACTTGTCGCGTCTGTTCCTGTAGCCCATCCTTTGATCTCATCCTCCGTGGCAAAGAATATGAACACAGCCTGTGTCAACTGGAGGAAGCCGACATTCGGCATGCAGTCATAGACAGCCTTGAGGTTCGGGACATTGGCATTGTCTCCGTATGACTTCCAGAACCACCCAGTGGATTCAATCTCATAATCCGCATTCGATAGATCCACATTCATCGTACACTTGTCCGTAGCGCCTTCGGAGTTCTCCTGGACAATGAAGTTATGCGCGTTCCATGCGATCACGATGCTCTTTCCGGCCTCAAGCGGGATGTTGGTCGTGACGCCATGCGTTCCGTCAAGACGCGCGATGCGTGAGGCGTAAGTGGCTTCGTTCTGGTACTTGGTGTAAAGCTCGCAAGGGTTCTCGGACGTTGAGTTTCCATGAGCCTGGGCGATGCACAGACCGTCAAGATAGATGGTGTTGTCAGTGTTGTTGTAGATTTCCCAGTACTTCGGATAATTCACAGTTGTTCCGGCATTGCTCTTTGTGCCGTCAGTGTACATCCTGCTGATGAGAAGATCGCTCTTCACGGCCCATGTGAGCTGGATCTCAACACTATTGTCTCCGTCTTTCACCACCTGCACATTCGAGGCATTTCCGTTCAGCAGAATGTCTGTACCTTTGGCCAGTTCCGGAGCCGCTGTCTTGAACTCGTCAGCGGTCATGGATCCTGAAACCAGCACATCATAAACGCCCTGGTACACCTTATTGAATTCAGCAACACCATTATCAGCCTTGACCGTGTAAGTCTTGCCCATTGTCGTGTTTGTGATGGTGACATCACCAGAGTATGCCGGGGATGTTGTGGGGAAATCCGCAGGCATCTTGACAGAGACTGTCACGGATGTCTGATTGTCATCACTTTTCTCGCATGCCGCGAAAGAGAGAAGCGCCGCAAGCGCGAGCGCAGCAAATCTGATTGTTTTGTTCATTTTACTTGAGATTAATTATACACTACTATATTCCTTTAAAAATTCATGAATATTTCCAATCCGTACGAAAACAAGTTTCCGTTGCGTTCCACCTTGTTCACACTCACCGAATTGGATTGCCATGGCTGGTTGAACAGGACATTGTTGGCGTAAAAAGAGAATCCCGCCTTCTCCCCGATCTCCTTGGTGACCCTTACATCCAGACACCAGATTGCAGGCCAAGTCACCGGAAGATTGGAAATGGAGGTGTTGAGCACCTGATCCTTAAGCATATAGCCATGGAAACGGAAATCAGGGTCGTTCAGCTGTTCATCGGTGAATTTGACGTACTCGTCCCCGTAGAGGTAGCCCAAAGGTTTGGTCCCGGAGTTGATATTATGCTCATATTCATAAAACACGCACTGGGCGGAAGCCGAGACGATGAAGCGGATCGCAGGAATGTGCTGCACTACACGTAATGTGGCCGCGAACTGGCGGCTCTCATAAAGTGAGCCCGCGCCTTCGGGGTAAACGACATAGACCGGGCCATAGTTTCTGGCCTCTCCGATCGGAAGACGGTAGCCGAGATTCGATGAAGCCGATTTCGTCTCCGCCCAGGCACCGTTCAGGTAGAATGATGTGTTGGTGGCCTTGATCTTTCCGAAGTTGAAATCGAACTCAACGCCTCTGTTCCTTCTGGAGCCGGTGTTCCCGGGCCTTGTCAGATTGTACAGCACGGTGTCTGTCTGAGTCGGATGCGACGGATCGTAAGTCGGTTTCCCATCAGAGAACTTGACATCCTCAGCTTTCCAGACATCGAAAAGCAATGTCTTCCATTCCGAGTTGTCCGAACCGAAAGCACGAGAGATCTTCTCGTTGTACCCTACCACCGAGAAACTCATCCCGTTGTCCAGCCTTATGTCAATGCCGATTTCGTGTTTCGTGCCGCGCATTGTCTTGAGACTGACCGGCTTCTTGTCAAAGACTCTCGTGGAATACAGGTAATAGCTCTTCTGCCCGTCGGAGACGGACATATTGTAGAAATCATAATAGTCTGGGGCCGGGTACATGTCAAGCAGGGACGGAGCTTTTTCCGAAATCCCGTAGCCGAACCTTAGGGACATATGCCTCTCAGGATTAACAGCAAGGTTCAAACGAGGAGAAAGAGCCCCTATGCTCTCTTTTCTTCCCGGCTGGACGGCCGACCATCTGACACCTAATTGGCCCGTGATGTTCGGATATTGTGATTCGCTGAAGGTCAACACCATGTTGTCTTCCGCATACGCCGAGACCTGATTCAGGTACGGGATGTCGCAGTACCTGCGCATCCTGTTCTGAGCGAACGCCTTGTATTTCGGAGTCTTGTCATACTGCCCGATGCCACGGTTGCCCTCCGTCTTCCACTCCGCACCGACATTGAACCTGTTGGACATATGTCCCACATTAAGGTAGAACATGTCTGACATCTTCGCCCAGTACATCACCGGTTTGCTTTTCGTACCAGTGAGTGTCTCGTAGGAAGAAGGATACGGCGTCCCCTCGTACATTCCGTCCTTGACCGCATCCAGAATGGCGCCGTGACCTACCGCCACAAGCTGGTCTCTGAATATGTGGTCGGAAGCCAAAGACAACGCCAGATCGTATTTCACAGTCCGGGCAAGGGCCTTGTCCGGTTTCAAGACTCCGTTGTGAGTAAGCCTCAGCGAGAACGCGTCCCTGCTGGAAAAGAATTTGCGCAGTGCCTCCGGCTCATCTGGATCAGCCCCCTTCCATTCTCCGGTGTAAGACAGGTCCAAGCTCGTCGTGAGAGTGCCTGCATTGTCACTCAGTGTCTTGCGGTGAGCCAAAGAGAGAAGGCCTCTGTTGTACTTGTCGGTCAGGAACCGGGGATCGGATGTGCCTCTGGCATAGTCAGCGCTGATGTTCAGGGAACCTGCTGATTTCATGTCCAGCCCCTTTCCGACATGGAACTGCTTGATTCCCGGCATTATCTTGGCCTTCAGATTCAAGTCGCTGATTCCGATCCGTTTGTTCACTATCATGAGTCCGGAGGATGCGTCGCCATATTCAGCGGACGCCACTCCCCTGATGACCTCGACAGACTCAATGTCATCCGTGCCGATGCTTCGCAAGTCCACTCCTGTGTTGCCCTGAGAGAGAGACGACAACCCAAGTCCTGTGTTCATGTTGGCGTTTGTGGAGACCGGCACTCCGTTCATTATCACAGACGCTCCGAAAGTGGCATTGTCATCCGTAGCCAATGTCCTGACTTTCAACTGTCCGGGGCTTGTCAGCGAAGGATTCTTCATCGACACTCCTCCAGGAAGAAGCTGGAGCACATCCTTAAGACTCGTAGCCTGTAGGTGGTCAAGAGCCTGCCGTCCGATGGTCGAAGCGGTGGATTCGCCGCTATGGCTTCCCTGGGCGACGACAACCACCTCCTTCATGGAAAGGGACTCCTCTTCTATGAATATTCTGACGTGAGTCTTGCCGTCCGCTCCGACTTCTCCTTCCGCATCCTTGTAGCCCAACATGGACACTTTGTAGGCGGCCGGAAGCCTCGGCACATTCTTGATCTCAACATTGCCGTCCTTGTCCGAGATCCCCCATAGGCCTGACCGGACAAGCAGCATCGTCGCCCCGGCCACAGGAGTGCCGGACTTGTCCAGAATGGAGGCCGTAACTGTGTACGGCCCGCCATCCCGTCCGTGCACAGAGACACAGCATAGCATCAGGAACGAGAGCAATGAGATTATGCGGCAACGGAACATCTGACTTATTCTCCCTTTACGTCTTCCAACTTCAACATGGCGTCAATCTTCATCAAGCATTCAGTATAGTGCTGCTTCAGAACAGGATCCTTGGTCTTTTGCGAGGCAATGTCAGAACGAAGTTTCCTGAGATCCGCGCGGATGAGTGTCTTGTAACCATAATCCGCCATGTCCAACGTCACGGTCAATCCTCCTCTGGAATGCCATTCCAACAGTTTCTTGCAGTCCGCAAGGTAAGCCCGTTCAAGAACCCGGACGTGGATGTCGCTCTCCTTGTCACCATAGACATCTTTCCAGACAGCCTTGCGGACATCCGTCAAATATGATAAAGGATTGTAGACCTTTTCTGGATCCGCCGCAAAGCCATCATCCATACGCATCAGGACACCAACGTTCAGCAATCTGTTTAGGACAGCGGCCTGCATCTCCTGAACACCTCTGGTGTTGGTGAGGGCCATGTCGAACTTTCGTATGTAGGGCTGGCCGATGAGCCACTCCGGCATATTGAACGCATGCTCGGAAAGGAAGCCAAGAGCTTCTTTCTGCTTGCCGACATCCGGCAGATAATAGACCGGCCCTGGTTGGTCAGTGGTCTTATAATCCTCATACACTCCGGTCACAAGAACCGTGACATGTCCCATGTAGCGGCTCCATTGCTTCTGAACTTTCCTGTAAAGATCTTCAAGGTCGGTATAGTCATGAGCCTCCTGATAAGTCCATCTCTCAAGGCTGTCGGTCACTATCTTTAGGTTTGACAGACCATAACCGGCCGATTTTATCGGATCATCGCCAAGATCCTCAGTCTGTCCCCTCGGGTCAGACTGAAGCAGGAACTGACGGATATACTTGCATTTTGGATCATCCGCATGGGTCTTTACGAAATCATTCAGCATAAGCCTCTCGTCCTCAGGAGATTTCACTCCAGGGAACAGCCTGTACCCCCATTCGATGGCGAACCTGTCATATTCCCCGATCTTAGGGAAAAGGGACAGGCCTTTGTCTTCTGGCTGAGCCACATAATTGAAACGGGCGTAATCCATTATGGATGGTGTGGTTCCATATTCAGCGGTAAAGGCCGCGCTCCGCAGGGAGTCTGTCGGGAAAGCGCTGCTCGCCCCGAAATTATGCATCAGTCCGAGGGTATGGCCGACCTCATGGCACACAAGGTACCTGACAAGCCGTCCCATCAGTTCATCGTCATACACCATTTTTCTTGCTTGGGGATCAACCTGTCCGCATTGAATCATGTACCAGTCATGGAGTAGTTTCATCGCATTATGGTAAATGCAGACATGGCTGTTTATGATTTCTCCGGAGCGTGGGTCAGCGACCGACGGCCCGTAGGAATTCTCCACGTATGACGGAAAATATTCAATCATTGAATATCTTGCGTCAAGAGGGTCAAAATCGGGATCTTCCTCTTTCGTAGGGACTGTCTTTGCCACTATCGCATTGCTGAATCCTGCCGCTCTGAACGCTTCCTGCCAATCCTCCACGCCTTTCTTGAAATATTCCGTCCATTTCTTCGGAATGGCAGGAGACAGGTAGAAGACTATCGGTTTGACAGGGTCAACAATTTTCCCGGCGAAATACGCCTCAGGATCAGAAGGTTCCAACTTCCACCTGTTGATGTAGGAGGTTTTAACCGCCCTTTGCGCTCCATCGAATCCATAATCATACTGCCTGCGGCTGAAATACCCTACCCTGCTGTCGGAATATCTCGGCAGCATAGGAGTCCGAGGAAGCAACAGCAATGAATTGTGAATCTGAATCGTCGCGACTCTTAACCCCTCATCCTCGATGACATCGCTGCTCCCGCTAAGTGAATATGTCTTCGTGGACAACACATCGATGTTCGAAGGAAAACTTTTGATATAATCGATGTAGCTGCTCTTGTCCTCAAGACTGCCTATCGAATACTTCTTTTTCAGATGATAATCCAAGCCGAACGCAAGCAGATCCTTACGGAAAAGGTCCGTGACCTCTATCATGGCGTTCCCGTCAGCCGACTTTCCGACGACATCGAACGTGGCCATTATCGTAGGCAGCATGCAGTCCTTCACCGCCTGGGCCAACTCGCTCCCGTCAGCCGCGACCTTCCTGAAAGATTTCGCTCTCAATTCGATCTTGTCATCTCCACGTTTTTCCCACACAAAAACCCTTTCGTCTATGCTCTCGCTGCGGAACCCCATGTCCATGGATGTCCTGGCACGGCATGTCACCAACAACATCTCCCTACTGAAAAGCGAATCCGGGATTTCGAACCAATAGCGATCCTGATAGTTCCAGACATTGAAAAAACCCTTGTCACAAACCCCTTCGGATTTGACTTTGCCAACAATCTCGGCCTCTGCCCCATAAGAGTCAACAGCCGTAGCCATAATCAAGAATGACGCGATGACAAATGTCAAAGCATAGATAAAAAGACTATTTCTCATAAAATAAAAAGTACAAGACAACCCAACCGTAACAACCAGACAAGAATTGGGGATATGTCGGTTATCTTTGGACGATTGTCATTAAATTCGTTTCCGCGCACACTTGATCAACGCGTTGATCCGAGCGTACCCAAACGCAAATATAATTTTTTTTTACGAATTCTGAATTTCGAGTGATATATATTTCACCATTACTAATGACTATACAGGTAAAGAATCACCCAAATAGGCTATTTCCGACGGAACTGACATCCCAGAACGCGCCCCAAGACCGCTACAGCGACGAGATCCTGGAGATCATCCGGAAGGCAGCAAAAACTATTTCTTAATATTTAACCATAAATAATGAATATCCCGGAGACCAAGGACAGCATTAGCCAGACCACAACCAATTAATCTTTCGCTTTTTTGCATTCCTGAGGATTTCCAAAATCAAATGATTTTCAGTAATATTGCATTCTGATTCTTCAGTAAGGCCATGCAAGAGCGACACACGGACAGAGAACGGTATTTCAGGGAGTTGGCCCAGACTTCCAAGGAGTTTTACATAGACTATCTTCAGAAGTTCAAGAGCATCGGGACCGGAACACGGGTTCTGGAGATCGGATGCGGCGAGGGCGGGAACCTTCTTCCGTTTGCCGAAGTGGGATGCCATGTGACAGGCATCGACTTGGCTGCCAACAAGATAGAAAATGCAAAGGAATATTTTGCCAAAAGGAATATGTCAGGCGAGTTCATCAGCGGAAATTTCTTGAATATGCCCGCTCGGGATGACCGTTTTGACATCGTGCTGATCCACGACGTGATCGAGCATATCGAGCCGGAAGACAAGCCGGCCTTCTTCTGGGGCATAAAGAAGTTCCTGAAGCCCGACGGAATCGTGTT
>DCCQ01000138.1:0-12064 GCA_002314195.1 Bacteroidales bacterium UBA1077
TTAATTATTTACGTATGAAAAATCACTCTCTGCGAAGCCTCGCCTTCGCCGCGATGGCAGCGCTCATGCTCGCCTCCACAGGTTGCAAGAAAGATGACAACAAGGATCCGAAACCAGAGAACCTCGCCGCGAAATTCGATGCCGGCTTCGCCGCGGCTCTGCAGGCCAAGGGCATCATCAAGGACGCCAAGAACATCACGGCCGACGAGATCGCCGGTGTCAAGAGCATTGATGTGTCGGGGACGGAATCCGCCAAGGGCAGCCTCACCTCTTTGAAAGGAATCGAACTTTTCAAGGCGCTCACGACCCTCAAATGCGACTTTAACAGTCTGACAAGTCTGGATCTGACATCCAACACAGAGCTTACGGAGCTGAACTGCCAGGACAATAAGCTGCAACAGATAAAGATTGACGGACTTGCCAAACTTAAGAAGTTCTATTTTGGTAATAACCAAGTACTGCTCGATATTGACATCTCATCGTGCGTGGCACTCGAAACAATCACTTTCCCGAATTGCGGGATAGAAACAATTGATGTCTCAAAAAATCCGAACCTCACAATGATCAACGCCTATTTCAACAGCCTTGAATCAATTGATGTCTCGAAGAATCTCAAACTCACGAGCTTGAGTGTGAGTGATAATCCAGGTGTAGGTGATGACCTAGAGGGCATTTTCTATGTCTATGTTCCAAAGGATTTCGATCTCAACGTTCCTCCGACAAATTTCACACAGGAGGGATGGTGGTACCAGACCAGAAAGGTGGAGATCTGCTACCAGCATAAATAGGGATTAAAGAAATCGTAATGAAAAACATACTGACAGTCATTCTGCTCCTGGCCGGAGGGTTGAGCCTTTCGGCGCAGGAGCGGACGATCACCTGGACGACTGATCCGGTTGACGGGCATCGCACGGGTGTCGTGGCCTCCAACGCGACGAACGTCGAGGAGGCGATGGGCACGGTCAAAGGCCGCACCTACTATGCACCCAACGGAAAGAAATTCCGCAAGGGAACAGTCAGGGATGTCGCCAGAATAATGCTTGACGCACAGCCTGCCATGGCCAAGGTCAAGTCCGTCATCGGACACTCCACCCGTACAATGGTCAGGACCTACCCCGAATGCGAGATCTACGACTGGTACATCGACGAGCTGATGCGCGCCACGGCGGACAGCACCGGCAAGCGGGTTGACATCGGATTCGCCAACCGTGGCGGAGTCCGGATCGACATGCCGGCCGGTGAGATTCTCTACGATGACATCATGTCAATGTTCCCGTTCCGCAACAACCTATGCTATGTGGCTCTGAGAGGCCGTGACGTGAAAGTCATCCTTGACCAGATGGCATCCACGACCTTCCAGATCGTCGGCGGAATCAAGGTCGTGGCCAAGAACGGCAAGATAGTCTCTGCCACTATAAACGGAGCGCCGATCGACGACGACAGGATCTACGGGGTCGCGACCCTTAACTTTATGCTTGACGGCGGGGACGGCTACAAGGTGGCCAAGAACGCCGAAGAGGTTATAATGTGCAACGGCTACCTATATGACACCATGCTCGCCTATGTCCAGAACCTCACGGCGGCCGGCAAGCCTGTCGAGTACCAGAACCAGCATTGGATCACAATATTAAAGGAGGACGAGTGATGAGAAAGATAATTTTAGGAATATGTCTGCTCGCGGCCCTGACGAACATCGACGCGGCGGCCCAGAAGAGGCTCACCATCCTCCACGTCAATGACACCCACAGCCACCTTGAGCCGGAACGCGCCGGCGAGCATCTGGGGCACGGCGGAGTGATAGAGCGGGCTGCCTACAGGGACAGCGTCGTGAAGGCTGACGGAAAGAAGAACGTGCTTCTTCTCCACGCCGGAGACTTCGATCAGGGGACGTCTTACTTCTCCGTGCTCGGAGGCGACATCGAGATCGATCTCATCAACGCGATGAAGTACGACTGCGTGACCCTCGGCAACCACGAGTTCGACAACGGTGTCGGTGAACTTGCACGTCGTCTGGCAAAGATCAAATGCCCGGTTGTCTGCGCGAACTACGATTTCTCGAATGTTGCACTGGCTAAATACGTAAAGCCGTACACGATTGTGAAAAAGGCCGGAATGAAGATCGGAATCATCGGCCTGATGCCGGACATCACCATTCTTGTCTCCAAGGATGTTTCCGACAGGATTTCTGGTTACGAAAACGCTGAGGTGGTCAACAAATGGGCAGAGTACTTAAAGACAGAAAAGAAATGCGACCTTGTGATCGCCCTGACCCACATCGGTTTCGAGGACGAACCATACCTCGACCAGATGCTCGTCAGCAGGACGCGCAATGTGGATCTGGTGGTCGGCGGCCACTCGCACACCTATCTCAAGGCCCCTCACTATGAGAAGAACCTTGACGGTGTCCTGACCCCGATTGTCCAGGACGGTGAGTGGGGTCTGAATGTCGGCAACCTCAAGATTTCCAGATAGACCCCCATAAACACTACATAATAATTAATCGAACCTGCCCGGAGGCATCCTTTGCTTCCGGGCTTTTCGTCACTTCGGCAGGCTCAGTGACCGAAACCGTCCGGTTGGTGAGCCTGTCGAACCATCAGGACGGCCACTTCAAGAAAAGCCCGAAGGAAAAGTATAGGGAACAAGTAGGAATATTCAGATAATTTTCCCAAATTTGTCAGATGCTTTGCCTGGCACACAGGCATTCGCCCAGTCACAAATCAATGATGAAATCAATAAGAACCATACTTATAATAAATATATTCCTTCTGTCGGCGTCATCCGCATATTCCCAGAATGTGGCGGACTCACTCATCACGGCTTTTGACCATCAGAAAGGTGTTCTGGCGAGACACACAGCGGAGGCGTTCTTTGAATATCTGGCAAAGGAGGGCTTCACCGAAGGAACCGTGGAACTGCTTCCCGGCAGCAAGGCGGACAGCGTCAAGGCCCTGACCTGGTACTGGGCCGGAGAATGGTACTACGATGCCCAGGACTATGACAGATCCATTGAATACTCACATAAGGCGTTGAATCTCAGTCGGAAAGTTGCCGCAAAGGAAATAGAATGTGACTGTGACAACGTCCTTTCCATAGCATATTTCCGAAAGTCCGACTACCACAAGTCACTGGAATACGCACAGGCTACCCTTGAGTTGGGACGGGAACTTCAGGATGAGGAGCGGATCGCATATTCATTGAACACTTTGGCAGGGATTTGCCTCGCGTCGAAGCAGCCTGCGGAGGGATTAAAATACGTTCTTGAGGCCATCAAGATCTGCGAAAGGCAGAAAGACTCCTTGAAGCTGGCGGTGCGCTGCGGCATGGCGGCGGAAATCTACCACAGCATGGGAGATAATGAGAAGAGCCTTGAATATTCCAGCCGCGCCTACGACATCAACAAGGCCATGGGGCTTGACGACAAGGCTGCGGTCAGGCTGTCGCAGATGGCTGCGGCGCAGATAGCCCTCGGCCGGTATGACGATGCGGAAAAGTCTCTGCTCGAAGCGCTTCCAGAGCTGGAAAAGGTCGGGAATATGCAGTCCTGGGCCATCAGCTGCAACCAAATGGGCGACATCTGCCTCCAAAAAGGAGACCACGACAGGGCGGTTGAATATTTCCGGTCGGCACTCAAGATATTCACTGAGAAAGGTGATGCCTACAACTTGAGCCATTCGCATTACGGGCTCAGCAGAGCCTTGACTCCACGCAATTCCGATGAAGCCGTGGAGCATCTGATGCAGTACACCCACATAAAGGACTCACTCTACGACAGCGAGATGAACCAAGGTCTCAATGAATATAACGCCCGCTACCGCAACGAGCAAATCACCAGCGAGCGGGATCATCACCTGAGTTCCAAACGGAAGATCCTGTGGTTCGGCATCGTGGCCGTGGCATTGCTGGCATTCGCAATATGGCTTCTCGCCCGCAGGAACAAGTCTATCAAATCCATCCTTGACGACACTCTGGCCAAACTCGACGCGGCAAGGAAGCGTACGGCCTCTCGTCCGTCACAGACTCCTGAGCGAGATGTTGTCGAACCATTGAAGGCAGAAATCCGAAAACAGATCATGGAAGGAAAGGACGTGGATCTTCAGGAAGCCGCTGCTGCGCTCTGCACCACGAGATCAAATCTCAACCGCCAGATCAAGGCTCAGACCGGCGGCAGCAGCAGTTCTCTGGTAACAGAAGTCCGCATCGAGATGGCCAAGGGAATCTTAAGTTCGCAGAAGGACAAGCCGATTGCCGATGTGGCATCGCTTTGCGGCATCAATGACGTGTCTTATTTCATAACGATGTTCAAGAAAGTGACAGGGACAACACCGAAGCAATGGCGGGACGGTAACTCAGGACAATAGAGTGTATCATTCCGGCTTCGAGACCTTCTAGACCCTCTGATTTTATTGAAATATGGCTAAAGAGGCGCATTTTGTCCCTTTGGCCATATTCCTTTTATGGCGCGTCCGCTAACTTTGCGGAACACATAAACCTAAAAAAAATCATATAATGACAAATCTTAGTTTGAAAGCCATAACGGTCATTGCCTTAATGGCGGGACTTGGCACAATGACAGCCAACGCACAGTTGGGAGGACTTGGAAACGCTCTTAAGAACAAAGTCAAAAACGAGGTTTCCAAGACGAAAACCGTGGCATCCGAGACAGCAAAAGAGAAAGCAGATACTCCTGTTCAGAATGCCCAGGACGGGGTTCGTTCCGACGAGGAGAAATTCTGGAGTTCCGACATGGGAGACTGCGTGAGGATTGTAGGTCAGGAAGGGACTCTTTATGAAGGCAACGCCAAGTCGTCATGGGAGCAGCTTCAGGAATGGAAGACAGACCTCCAGACCATGACAATGAACAGCAAGACTGTTATCGCCAATGCCCTTTACTATCTTTACAGGATGGAGGAGGCTGCGGACGAGCAAAACTTCGACAACCAGGAACTTGAGTATTTCACCCGCTCCGGGGAGATGTACAATTTCATCGAGAACATGGTCCGTGAGTCGGAAGGTATCAAGGACCTGTTCAGGTACAATGAGTACAAGGATCATTACAACGCAGCCTACGGCAAGATCTGGGCAAAACTCTGGACCGGATTGCCAAAGAAGGCCGCGACGGCCAAGGAAGACAGGGCCAAGTTCGCCGAAGGGACCTACAATCAGATCGAGTTCGAGATTGGAAAATCCAATGAATATTCAGGTAAGATGAAGGAGTGGTACCTTGACTGGGCATATTCAGCCTACAATCTGAACGCATCATTCGGTTATCTTCTTGAAAGCGATCCTCAGTATAATCAAGTTCTCGCTGACCTGAAGTCGGCCATATCCCAGACTTCCGAGGAGTTCCAGGCCAGGAATCCGGTCAAGCCAGCCGCCCAGCTGAGGGATGAGTACAAGGCTGAGAAAGAGCAGCTTGCCAAAGAAGAGGCCGAGCGCAAGGCCGCCCGCGAGGCGGAGATCGCCGCAAGCATGCAGCCTTGGCCAGCCACCAAGATGGGCGACGCGGCTTTCCTGAACGCTTGTCTGGCGGCAGCGCGTGCCCAATTCCCTGAAGAGGACGCCAAGCGTGTGACGATTCTGAATTCCACCTGGCAGATCGACCGTGACGGCTTCGGCAACATCGTGCGCCGCCGTGTCAGCGCTTGGGTGGACATCAAGAAGGACGGGAAGCGCTATGCCACAAACTACGGATTCGCTCAGGACTATATGGGCGGAGGCAAATATGGCAAGACCTACTTCTTCGGAGTCGGCACAAGAAGCGGGTTCTTCATCAAGTAAATCATAATCACATAATTAATACAAACTAAAATCCAATTATCTTATGGCTTACACAGAGACAACAAAGACCACCTACGGTCAGCGCGTGAAGAAATCTTTCGGTGGCATCGGTTCCGGATTTGTTCTTCTTATTGTCGGCACGATCCTCCTCTGGTGGAACGAAGGCAGGGCTGTCAAGACGGCAAAAATGCTTAACGAGGCCGCCGGGGTGACGGTAGAGATGACCGACATCAACACTGTTAACCCTCATTTCGACGGGAAACTCGTCCATGCGACCGGAATGACCGCCACGATCGACTCTCTTATCGACCCGGACTTCGGTGTCGGGGTGACAGCTGTCAAATTTGCAAGAAAGGTTGAGTACTACCAGTGGGTGGAGCGATCACAGAGCAAGACCAAGGATAAGGTCGGCGGCGGCCAGGAGACCACCACAACCTACACCTACGAAAAGAAATGGGTTGACTCTCCTGTCAATTCCGAAGAATTCCACGATCCTGAGTATCAAGGAATGAACAGGGTAAAGATCGCCATTGACGACCTGAGGCAGACTGCCGAGAACGTGACGTTCGGAGCCTACAGGCTGACCAAAAGCCAGATCGCCTCTATCAGCGGCGAGCAGCCTTATCTCTTCTCCGAGAAGGACACCGAAAGGATCACCAAGGAGCTGTTCAGAGAGGAGTGCCTGATTGACACAACCCTTGCCGTGAAGATCCAGAACAACGTGGTCAACTTCGGCTCGAAGTCAGGCACGCCTCAGGTCGGTGACGTGCGCGTGACCTTCACAAAGGTGCTTCCGGCAGAAGTTTCGCTTATGGCTCAGGTCAGCGGTGACACGTTCGTGCCTTACACCTCGAAGAACGGAAAGAATTTCGATGTCCTTCAGATGGGCGCCCAGTCAGCCGACCAGATGTACGAGGGGCAGCACTCTGCCAACAAACTGTGGCTCTGGATCCTCAGGTTCATGGGAATATTCCTTGTCATCGGTGGCCTGAAGGGCATATTCGGATTCCTTGAGACTCTTGCCAAGGTGGTTCCTTTCATCGCAAATATCATCGGCGCAGGTGTGGGTCTTGTCTGCTCGCTCGTCGGCTTCGCGTGGTCGTTCATCGTGATCGCCATCGCTTGGCTTGCGTACAGACCGGTCCTTGGAATATCCCTTATCGTGATAGCGGTGGCACTGATCATCTTCCTGTCCCGCAAGAAGAAGGTTGTACCGGCCGCATAGTGCCAATCATAACAACAACATATTAATATTCAGGTAATAAAATGGAAATATTCAGAAATATTAAAATAGCGTTGGGAGCGGTTCTCGCTCTCACGCTGTCGCTGTCTGTGAATACGACCGCTGAAGGGCAGAATTTGCTGAACCAGTTGGGCAAACGCGCTAAGAACGCCGCCACCACAAGGACCACTATGGGAGTGGACAGAGCCATCCAGAAAGGATTGGACAAGGTTGAGGGTGCCATTGAGAAAGGGGCGAACGATGCGATTAACGGCCGCGGTGGAAAGGCACCGGCTGTGAGCAACGGCCGTGTCTCTGCGAACGCCAACGGCACAATCTACTACGTCAGCGAGTCAGGCAACAACAAGAACGACGGCTTGAGCCCGTCAACACCTCTTAAGAATATTCAAAAAGCGTTGGACATCGCTCCGGCTGGTTCCACAATCTACGTGGCCGCCGGCAACTACTATGGTCTCCTTCGCTGCGGAAACATCTTCGTCCGCAAGCCTGCCTACATCTACGGTGGCTTCAACGGAGATTTCTCTCAGCGTGACATCCTGAACTACCGCACGATGGTTCAGCCGACTCCGGAGTCCAACGGCACCGCCAAGGCTCCGACCGTTCAGCTTGAGATCAATGTCGGCAAGTACGATAGCAATGTTGAGTACCGAAACGCTGAGGTTCTGTTCGACGGAATCATCTTCGACCGTGGAAATTCCATCTCCTACTATTCCGGCAACGATGATAATCAGAAGGGACAGCCAGAAGGTGTTGAGACGACTAAGATGAACCCGATCGGAACCAAAGGCATGGGAGGAGCGGACCTTTCCAATCTGGAGACTTTCACGAAGGAGTCATGCATTCTCTACATGAACAACTCCAACGTGAATCTAACCGTGCGCAACTGCGCGTTCATCAATGCTCCTAATCACGTGATTCTCGGTCTTTTCAGAGGCTCCATGTACATCGACAACAACATATTCGTGAATTGCAGGATGGAGGCGATGGATGTCCGCGGTTCGGATCCAAAGGTGAACTCCAAGGTTGACTTCACCAACAACACCTTGCTGTTCATGTGGTCGTTCAAGCAGAATCTTGAGACGATGGGCTACGGATTCCGTTTCCAGCCTGGCACGGACTGCTACCTTGCCAACAACATCTTCGGCTGCTCGATGATGACAGCCCTTGACTACACGCACATCGACAGCGACAGGAACCGTGAGGCCACCCGCAAGACCAGCGTGGAGAACAATGTGTTCTTCCTCAACAGGATGGGTGACATTTCTATTCCGGGAGGCGGCAATTTCATCAACATCAGCAGCGCTGATTTCTCTGACGTTGAATATCTCGACTCCGAGGGTGGCAACACCACGGTCAAGGATGCGAACATATTCAAGGGCAAGATTGACGAGGCTTACCTGAAAGGCTTCCTCAACGCGTCTTACACCGCTGAGATGCAGCACAATCCTAATTCCGCGGTCAACACGTTCCGTTCGGCCCTCGGCATGAACCAGATCGGCACGATGACCTCCAAGGTCACGATGTACGCCAACCGCTACAATTGGGAGAAGGCGCTTCTGCTCTTCGGAGCTATGCCAGGTTACGGGGCGCAGGTGCCGCGGTAGTGTCATGCGTTAATAAAATTATTATTAAACTATATTGATTATGAACTTCAAGCACACCCTATCCGCCTTCGTGACATCGGCAATTGTGGCCTTACTTGTCGTTTCGTGCGGCAAGAAAGAGGAAGAGGCTGTGAGCGTCTCATCCGTCGCGGTGTCTCCAGTAAACGTGGAGATCACAGAAGGTGAATCCACAAAGTTGACCGCCAAGATTTCTCCTGCGGCGGCCGCTGACAGGACCGTGACCTGGACATCCTCCGACAAGGCCATCGCCACCGTTGACGGGAGCGGCAACGTGCAAGGCCTGAAGGCCGGCACCGCCACCATCACCGCCACAGCCGAAGGCAAGTCCGGGAAATGCGAGGTCACGGTCTCAGCTAAAGTTACCTCATTCAGTCTCAGCGAGACTAAGTTGAACCTTGTGGAAGGAGACAACACCTCAATCAAAGCCATCATCACACCAGAAAAAGCCACTGGGCTTGAGGTTGAGTGGAACACTTCCAACTCAAAGGTGGCCGTAGTGACAAACGGTACAATCGCGGCTATCGCAGCCGGTGAGGCCGTGATCACCGCGACATTGAAAGAGTACCCTGAATTCACCGCCACCTGTTCAGTGACTGTGACATCCAATGAAGTCAAAGCCACCGCGATGCGCTTCGCCGACAAGTACAGTACCGGTGACGGCTACGCGGCCACGATTCGCATCGATGAGCCGGGACAGATCTTGGAACTGGTCTTTGAACCTGCGGATGCGACAAACAAGCAGGTGAATTGGTCCTCCGAGAACACTGACGTCCTTACAGTGGATGAGTTCGGCGCTATCACTCCTTTGAATTTAGGCACAAGCAAGGTTACCGCTGTCCAGAAAAACGGTGGTCTGATGGCGAGCATTTCCGTCACTGTGACGGACGTGCCTCTTGAGAGCATCTCGATCAAGGGATGGAGCGCGACTCCTATTGAGGTCAATTCCGGAACCTCAGTAGAAATAGAATGCGAGGTTCTTCCAGCTTCGGCCCGAGAGAAGGATTGGATTCTTGAAGTTGACAAATCCGACTTGGCGAAGCTCAATGGCCATAAGGTGGAATTCCTCCCTAAGGCGGGAGATGTCACAGTCACCGCCAAGTGTGTCGCCAATCCATCCATCAAGGCCGCCCAAATCTATAAGGTGACCGTGACACCGACAGCCATCGCTCTCCCTGCCAAGATCTCCATCACTCTCGGCGACACCAAGAAATTGACCCCGACCCATACCCCTGAGACCGCCTCCTCAAACGAGCTCGAATGGGCATCATCGGATGACAAGATAGTGAAAGTCGACGCTGACGGGACACTGAACGCTGTTGCGAAGGGCGAAGCCACCGTCTCTGTCAAGTACAAGAAATTCCCTGCCGTCGGGGCTTCGTGCATTGTCACGGTGATAGGAGAATCAGCTGTCTCGATCAACGGTGGAGAGATGATGACGTACGAAGTCGGTCATCTCCGCGATTTGCTAGCGAAATCCGGGACGCCGATCACCTCCATCAAGTGGCGGGAAGGCTTTATCAATTCCAGCGACGCGGGAGCGATCCGGGAATATTGCACCGCACTTGAAAGCGCGGACATGAAGAATGTAAGGATTGTTTCCGGAGGAGACTCCTACAAGTCCGGATTTCAGAATAGAGATAAATACACTACTACTGATGATGAGTTCCCTCCGGCATTGTTCTATGAGCACAACACTCTCAAGTCCATAATTCTTCCAGACTACATCACTAAAATCGGGGATAGAGCCTTTGAAAGTTGTGTTTTGGATAAAGTTGTGTTCCCGGACAGCGGCTTGGAGATAATCGGAAAATACGCATTTTCTCTAAATGGTTCCTGGAAGCGCTCCAAACTATACAATGTTCCATCCAGCATAAAGAATATTGAGTATTACAGTTTCTATGGAGCGTATTTCGTAGACAGATTGTATCTGCCGAACATTGAAGATCTTGATAACACCGCTTTTATCAATATTGTCGCCGATGAGATTTTCCTCGGTCCGAAACTTAAGACTCAAGGTCTTGGTGGAATGGAAGTGAACCAGGTCATCATAGATGAATCCCATCCGCAGATTTATGTTACCGGGCAGGCCATTGTTGACCGTAGCATGAAAAAGGTTATAGGTTGGGTTGCAGGCCGGAATCACAGTTCAGTGTCTTCCTTGACAATTCCGGCCATAGAAAATGTCACGACATTGGGCGATTATCTGCTGCGTAACGGACTCTACCCTAATTGCAAGAAAATAACCGTCAGTGAAGGTTATACCTACCTTGACAATTATTCCCTTGACACCAGAAAAGTCGAGGTGTTGGACCTTCCTTCGACATTAGAGAGAATCTCTGTTCTCTTTGTAGCATACAACAAGGTCTTGAAGGATATCACGATCCGGGCGGCGGTGCCTCCAGCCTTTAATGACTATGATGGCCGTTTCGATGATCCTTTCCACGGATGTGACTTCAAGGGCGTCATCCGCGTCCCTGCCGCCTCCCTCGAGACCTACAAGACCACCAAATACTGGAGCAAGTACGCTGACCAGTACGTGGCGATAGAATAAAGGCCGCCTGAAATATTCTTGAGAAGAGTGCCCTTGGTCCGCGCCGGGGCACTCTTTTTCATTTCAAAGCAGATTCTGCTTTCTAAAACACATTGACTTCTTCCACAGAAAGTCCAGTGCAAGAGGAAATTGTCTCCGCATCAATGCCTTTGGCCTTAAATGCCGCGGCGATTTCCCGCTGAGTCTGTTGGCGGCCTTCAGCCTTGCCTTCCTGGACTCCTTCCCACCTTGCGTAGTTGATGGAGTTGATCCTGTCCCGTTCTGTCATCATATCCTTTTCGTATTGAATGGCTTCCTCGGGCGTGAAGTTGGCCCTGGTGGACGCCTCGAAATAGGCCTCGTAGGCCTTGTTGCCCCTGGCCCAGTCAGGCACTCCGTCCATCTCCTTCGACCCCGTCAGCAAAGATAACCAATAATCCGTCTCGTTGGTTATCCCTTTCGAGGATTTTTTGAATGCGTTCAAGTCAAAGAAGTGGTACTCGGGACTGGTGGGAAGCCGGTGGCCGCTGGCCTCGTCAACAGTGTAGTAATGAAGGTCGTACCTGCCGCTGATTCCCGTGACGTCCTCCGAAGCGAAGTTCAGGAAGGCGATGACGTACGTCGAGTGCAGTTCGTACTCCGCTGAGCCGACCACGCCCTCCAGCTGAGCGATGACCTTGGCCGTGTAATAGACCATCCTCTCCAGGAACGTCACCTGCTTGGCGTTCTGCATCTCCACGATGAAGTTGTTGTCCCTGTCATCAGTGGCGTAGCAGTTTTATCCGCCACGCAATTCACAAGGATTTCCGTAGTCAAATACACAAATATTTCGAGTTAGCTCAAAGAGAAAGAATACAATGCCGCCAACTGACGGAATGAAAACCA
>DCCQ01000138.1:12120-31605 GCA_002314195.1 Bacteroidales bacterium UBA1077
ACCAGCCAACTGACGGAATGAAATTTCGTAATAATTTGATTATTTTAAAAATAACCATTAATTTTGCCGCATGGGTAATTATAGAAACAGAGTAGCCGACGGCATTCTCAAAGATAATCTTGAAGCGGCTGGATTAGTCCTGATAGAAGGTACAAAATGGTGTGGAAAGACCACAACCGCTGAACAGCAAGCGGGAAGTATTGTGTATATGAATGATTCAGGTAATTCCGGGACATATCTTGCCTTGGCTCAGAATTCACCAAGTATTCTGTTGAAAGGTGACACACCTCGCCTGATAGACGAATGGCAGGACGCTCCCGAACTATGGGATGCGGCCAGATTTGAAGTGGATCACAGAGATACCAAGACAGGGCAGTTCATTTTCACGGGTTCAACTGTCATCCCTAAGGAGAAATTGGAGAGAATCAAACATTCCGGGACCGGACGCGCTGCTTGGATAAAAATGCGTCCGATGAGCCTGTGGGAATCCGGTGAGTCAAACGGACAACTGAGACTTAATGACCTGTTCCTCAACAAGACCGAAGCGGCATGTCAGTCCAATGAATTGGACATCGAGCAGCTGGCTTGGCTGATATGCCGAGGCGGATGGCCGGCGGCTCTGGCTATGTCAAAAAAAGGAGCTCTCAGGCAATCTTTCAATTACATCAACGCTATCGCAAGTACTGACATTTCAGCAGTGGACGACGTGGAGAGGGACAGGGACTTCACTCTACGTCTTCTTAAGAGTTACGCACGCTTTCAGGGAGCCCAGGCTCCGGTCACATCAATATATGAGGATCTCAAGTCCAATGCGGACGGATCAATGACAAGCGAAACCATCTCTTCCTACATATCCGCCCTCAAAAAACTGTTTGTCGTGGAGGATGCCCCCGCATGGAATCCGAATCTCCGCTCAAAAACAGCCATAAGGACATCAGACACCCGGTATTTTGTTGATTCTTCGATAGCGACCGCCGCTATGGGAATCGGACCGGATGATCTCATCTCAGACCTGAACACGATGGGACTTCTTTTTGAGACAATGTGTGTGAGGGATTTGCGCGTGTATGCAGAAGCGCTCGACGGCAGCCTGTATCATTACAGGGACAAGAACAATCTTGAATGTGATGCCGTGTTGCATCTGAGAAACGGCAAGTATGGTCTGATAGAAATCAAACTCGGTGGGCAAAGACTTATAGACGAGGGGGTAGCCACGCTGCACTCATTAGCCTCAAAAATTGACACGGACAAAATGAAAGCCCCTTCGTTCCTGATGGTTCTCACAGGGACAGGTGCCTATGCCTACAAAATGGACAATGGAGTATGGGTGGTCCCGATAACCTGCCTTAGACCTTGAGCGACATTCAAGAGCGTAACAGTTAAATGCCTGATCGTCTGCGAAAAAGCATTTTTATAATACTGATTTCTCAGATATTGAATATCTTGACTCCGAGAGCGGCAACACAACGGTCAAGGACGTGAACATATTCAAGGGCAAGATTGACGAGGCTTACCTGAAAGGGTTCCTCAACGCGTCTTACACCGCTGAGATGCAGCACAATCCTAATTCAGCGGTCAACACATTCCGTTCAGCCCTCGGTCCGAACCGGGGCACTCTTTTTCATTGTCTAAGTGCTTATCTGGCGGCAAAGCCACGAGGTATTATACATGGAACACATTATTCAACGGATAATGTGAGATGATCGTTCACAGATGCACCTGAGTGGGCATATTCCGAAGAAATTGATCACCAATAATTGACAAATATGGTAAAAGAGACATAATATGCCTTTTTTGCCATATTCCTTTTGTGATCCACCGGCTAATTTTGTGGTTTGAATATTCAAATTCAACATAACCATGGGCATTTTATACAAAACCAAGCAAACATCGCACATCTTTATTGTGTCAGCCATCATGGCCTTGGTCATCGCCTCTTGCAAAGGCAAGGAGACCGAAGAGATCAATGTCTCTTCGGTTTCTGTCACTCCAGACCGTTTGGAAATCATCGAAGGTGAGTCTGCCAAGCTGACCGCCAAGATCAGCCCTGCGGCAGCCGCTGACAGAACTGTGACCTGGACATCATCCGATAAGGCCATCGCCACAGTTGATGGCAGCGGCAACGTGCAAGGCCTGAAGGCCGGCACCGCCACCATCACCGCTACTGCCGAAGGTAAGTCCGGGAAATGCACGGTCACAGTCAAAGAGAAAACGGTGAGTGTAACCGAGGTGTCACTTGACAGAACAGAATTGACTCTGACAGAAGGCTCCTCCGAGAACCTCACCGCCACAGTCAAGCCGGACAACGCGACCAATAAGAAGGTAACGTGGAAGTCTGACAATGCCGACATCGCATCCGTGGACGAGAGCGGAAAGGTCACAGCTCTCAAGGCCGGTGAGGCAACCATCACAGTCACAACCGAGGACGGTGGGAAAAACGCCACCTGCAAGGTGACCGTGAAGAGCAAGAATGTGCCTGTCACCGGCGTGGAGGTCAATCCTTGGGCCGTGACCCTGTCCGTACGTGGAACCACCAAACTCTCTTACACGATCAAACCAGCGGATGCTGCCAACCAGAATGTGAAATGGGAGTCTGAATCTCCGTCCGTTGCGACAGTCGATTCTGAGGGCAATGTGAAAGGAATCGCTGCAGGAACAGCGAAAATCAGCGTGACAACCGATGACGGAGGATTCAAGTCCTACTGCACCGTAACCGTGAAAGAAACGGAATCAAAATTCAAGGTTGGCGGACTGTGGTATGAAAAACATAACACTGTTGGTGTTCCAAACACGGTACGTGTGATTCCCGACCCAGACGGAAGCAAATATAGTGGAGATGTCACCATACCCTGCCAGATTGAATATGACGGGATCAAATACTCGGTCAACACAATATGGGACAATGCGTTTCACGAATGCACCGACCTTAAAGCCGTGACACTTGGTGAAGGAATTGAATCCATTGGAGCAAGGGCTTTCTACGGCTGCTCTAATCTTGAAAGGATAACATTCTCCTCCACGATGGAATCGTTAAACACCGACAATCCGGTGTTTGAAGGCTGTCCGAAACTTGAGATTGTCACCACACCTAAGACTTCGGAAAGTCAACGGGATTATTTTTACACCCACTATGGAGCGTTGTATTCTCACCGCTATTATTCAAAGCCATTAAACAAAGAGACAGAAGTACTGTCATGGCTTCCGGAAAAGGCCACCGGTGTGTTCGCCATCAAGGATGGCGTGGAGGTTATTGATGAATATTCAATCACCTGCACTGGTATCAGCAAGATCATCATCCCGGAGTCCGTAAAATACATCGGGCCAAGATTCTTCAACAAATCCAAAACCCCTATTGAGGTCGAACTGAATTGGAAGACAAAGGAGGACATCGACAGGATTTCAACCGAGGAGTCGGACCCTTCGAAATTCTTTTTCTTCTACACAGACCGCTACGCTGTCAAGGTGACCGTCCCGAAAGGCACCAAAGCCCTCTACGAATCCCACTGGCTCTGGTCCCACCTCGGCGGCATCACAGAACGCCCGTAGCCTAACCATTAGATAACACACGCCCCTGAATGCCCTGCCGGAGCCAACCGGAGACATTCAGGGGTATATTCATTGATTTATAAATAGTGACCATAATCGAATTGATCGCTTGTAATTTTGAAAAACACTTTTTATAAAAAGCAATTATCGAGATAAAATGCTTTTTGTAAAAAGCATTTGCTATATTTGCAAGAAATATTAGGAATATATGGAGACTCTTTTCGCCAAACATGACAAATACCTACTCAGAACACCAATGAAGATCATCCGTTCAATGATGCAGCGGATTAACTGGGATTCAAGACTAATCTCAATCAAAGGGCCTAAGGGTGTTGGAAAATCGACACTGATGAAGCAACATATAAAACTGAATTACAAAGATGGCTCCAGAGAAGCCCTGTACTGCTCGATGGATTCGATGTATTTTTCAACCCATTCGCTGCTTGACCTTGCAGACACCTTTGTAAAATATGGCGGTAAGCGGCTGTATGTCGATGAGGTCCATAAATATCCATTTTGGAGCAGGGAAATCAAGGAAATCTATGACCTTTATCCTGAACTGAAAGTCGTGATCAGCGGTTCATCGCTTCTCAAGATTCAGAGCGGGGACTCCGATCTGTCTAGAAGGTGCGTGCCTTACGAGATGCCAGGGTTGTCGTTCCGAGAGTTTCTGAAGTTCGATAGTGGCATTGACATTCCGGTTTCAACTTTGGAGTCAATCCTTAATGACTCATGGAGAGTCTGCGATGAAGTCTGCCGGATGTGCCGTCCCCTTGAAAAATTCACAGAGTACCTTAAACATGGGTACTACCCATTCTATTACGAAAACCCTGCTGATTATGCAACATTGGTGGAAAATGTAGCGAATTACATCATCGATTCCGAACTGACGCAAGAAAGGAATGTCGATGTCGCCAACACAAGGAAGATCAAGGCTTTGCTGTACGTGTTGGCCAACAACCTCCCTTTTCAGGTGAGTATTGCCAGCCTTTCAAAAAGCATTGGGTTGGAGAGGAATACCGTGTTGGCCTATCTGAAGTATCTCGATGAGGCCAAACTGATTAAACTTCTGTATTCGGATATTCTTTCCGTGAAGAAAATGCAGAAACCTGACAAAATATTTCTTGACAATTCAAACTTACAGTATGTGCTTTCTTCAGACATCAAGATAGGTACTGTCAGAGAAACGTTCGCCATAAACCAGCTTTCAACAATGCATATCGTGGAATATGGCAAGGACTCAGGTGATTTCAAAATCGATGGGAAATTCACAATTGAAGTGGGTGGCGAAGGGAAAACATTCTCACAGATAACCGGAATCCAGGACTCGTATGTAGCGGCTGACGGAATCGAGTATCCGATCGGAGCGAAAATCCCTTTGTGGTCATTAGGTCTGATGTATTGACCGTGGCAGTTAAAGATCTGACAATAAATGAGAAAAGGTGGTGTTCCTGTGCTGAAATTCACACTGGAACACCACCTTATTTAATTGACGACTAGCTTGTTATCTGCCACGGCATACTATACGGCATGACGCAGACAGAGAAACGTCCGGCTAGATGGACAGCACAGCGAGGACGTTGATGAGTTCCTTGTCGATCGGCTTGTCGAGTTTTATGGCTTTGCCGATCGGGACATAGACGATCTCGTTGTTGGAGATGCCGACCATGATGTTGCGCTGGCCTTCCTGAAGGGCTTCTATGCTGGCGTAGCCGAGACGGCTGGCAAGGATTCTGTCGTAGGCGGAAGGGCAACCGCATCAAAATACCTCCTGCCTTTTGGGTACGGTAATGCGGTGATGACATCTTCGACCCTTATCTTAGCCGCCAACAGGAAGAACGGAAAAATATTCACGCATAGTAGGCTTTTGATTTTTTTGGCGTACTTTTGCACCGCAAACCTTGGAATCAAACAAATCCAAGGTTCGCGAAACAGATCAAGGAACATGGCAAGAATAGTGAAATTCATCAAGGACTGGATGTTGCCGCTGGCAATCATCACGGGAATCACATCGTATCTGGTACTGTACTATATAGAGCCGCTGGCCCGGAGCATTGAGCCTGGATTCTCAAGGTTCGCTAAGGATATCCAGCCGGTTTTCGTGGCCATAATGCTTTTCCTTCAGTTCAACACCATCTCCCCGCACGACCTCCGGTTCCGGAAATGGCACTTCATCGTGCTTGCCTTCCAAGTTATAATGTTCGCAGGACTGACTTGGGCGGTCGTACTGCTCCCCGACGGGAGTCTAAGGATCCTTGCCGAATGCGCGATGCTATGCTTTATATGTCCTACCGCCGCCGCTGCCGGAGTGATCACAAAAAAACTGGGAGGAAGCCTTTCCGACACAGTGTCATACGTTGTGTTGATCAACATCTCTGCCGCGGTGATTATCCCGATAGCCATTCCGATCGTCAATCCAGATGCCGGCACGTCGTTCATTGAGGAATTCTCAGCGATCTGCGCGAGGGTGTTCCCGTTGCTGGTGCTGCCGCTTCTTCTGGCATGGCTCATCCGTTACACGATGAAAAGGCTACAGCGTTGGCTCATGCGCTTCACAGACTGGGCATTTTACTGCTGGGGCATAGCTCTGGCATTCTCAATTTACCTGGCGACACGGTCACTGATGAGCAGCGGAATCTCTGTCTGGACGGCAATAATGATCGGAGTCATCTCACTGGCCTGTACGATCATCCAGTTCGCCGTCGGAAAACTTGCCGGAAGAAAAGCCGACGGAACGTCTGGAGGCAAGACCTTAAAAGCCGACGAGATCACCGCCGGGCAGGCTCTCGGCCAGAAAAACTCCGGTTTCCTGATCTGGCTTGGATATTCATACATGACCCCGGTGACTTCCGTGGCCGGCGGCCTATACAGTGTCTGGCAAAACATCATCAACTCCCTTGAACTCTACGAGCAGGGCCGCCGCACCGAGAAGAAGAAATAATTCAGAGAAAAGACATCCCTTGCCGACAAATTTATTATAAAAACAAGGCGATATCTACTTCAATGCGTTGAGGCGGGCCTGAGCGGAGATTCTCTCGGACTCATCGGTGGTCACACGGATGAGCATCGGGAGGTATTTCTTCTCCAGTTTGATGTTCTTGTCGCTGCGGGCAAGGAGGACACAGTTCTTGATGGCGGTGTAGTCGTCGGGACTCTTCCTCAAGACCTTGTTGTACATTTTGAGGGCGGCCTTGCTGTCGTGCTTGTAAACAAGATAATACGAACCGATGTTGGTCATATAGACCGTGTTGCCTGGATAATAGGCCAACATCTTCTCCGACAGTTCCTTGAAGGCCTCGAAGCAATGCGGGGTGCCTATCTTGAAGAAGGCATAGCAATATTCCTGCATAACGGACGGGAAAAGGTCGTCGCCGGCTTCGATTCCCGGATATTTCCATGCCGGGTGACTGTGGCCGTTGTAGTCAATCAGACCTTTAAGCCCCGCCAATGCCATGTCTGGGCTGTCCTTCTCGTAGCCGATAAGGGAAGATATTTTGTACAACCTCAGGTCCAGGCGGTCCGGGTTCAATTCAATGGCCTTTTCGATAGCCTGTGTCGCCTTTCCGAAAAGCTCATCGTCATAGTTGACAACCTGGAAATAATTCACGTCCCTGCCAAGGGAATCCTTCAGGGAGAGGGTCGGAGCATTGCCAAGGTACTTGGCCTCATCCTTTATCTCAATCGAGGACGACTGGCTTTTGGTCAGATAGTACGAGAACTTGCCAAGAAGCATATCCGTGTCGCCCGGATAGTCCTTGCCCCAGCGCTGAAGAAGGGTCTCTATGCCCACACCGTCCGCTCCGAGTTTGGAGACCAGAAGCTGATAACGGTCAAGATATTCCTTTTGTGTCGTCTTGGTCTGCGCTGAAAGCGGAAGAAGAGTGATGGCAGCCAAAATCACCAATAATATTCTTTTCATCATACATTAATTTTCGCATATCCTTTGCCTATGTGCAAAAATACCACTTCCGCATCATATTGTCAAACAAACACACTTATTTTTGAATATAAACGATAGCGGAAAGCCATGAAATGAAAATATATGAGGGCGACCTGAAAAATCATAGCCGCCCTCACACGAAGAAATATCACAAACCGATTCAACTACAAGGGTTACTTGATGCCGCGCGGTTTAGTGGTTATCAACGTTATGAAGTAATCCTTCACTCTTGCCGCCTGCTCCTTGTCCACCGACAGGATGACATGATTGCCTGACGGGGATGGCGTGAATATGGTATGGCCATCATCCGTGACGGTCACCGTCCCAGGCTCAGACACACCGAAAAAATCTCCCGCACCTTTCACGGCATACAGAACAGAGGTCAAATCCCATGTCGGCCGGTCATAAGGCATTGGACGGTAATGAAGATACGCCTGCACCATCGGATGACTCACACCCCAATTGAAATCATTCTCAATGACAGAAGCCGGGAACTTTATGGCCTTACCTACCGCGAACGGAGAGACAACCACTTTGCCAGGCCACTCAGAAAATAATTTCTTCGCGGAAGGAATATCATTGACAATATTGAATTCCGCGCGGGGGTTCTCAATGAAATCGCCCCCCATGACCGACAGCAGACGAACCTTCCTGGCGACCAGTTCCTTACCTGTCAAAGGAGAATACTTGTCCCCTGGAGTCTCAAGAAGGCGGGCTATGTTTGTGGAAAAGCCTACCGTGATGACAGTGACCGAGTTATCCGGCTGAGCGGCAAGTAACTTGCGATACAAGATATGTGAAGGAAGCAGCTTGTCATAATTCTTGAGACTACGCTTGAACATCGGCTTGCCATCCTCATTGTTCAACACGCAGACATTTTCCGCATAGTTCACATAATCATCCAGACGGACTCCACCGGTTATCTTCCCTATCGGAGTCTTTGGATAGCCATACCACGTGTTCATGATGTCCACAAACTCAGGAGCATACTTGGTGTCTTTGTTCGTGAGAATGCCCAAGAGTTTGACAACCTTCTGATCCTGATACTTGTAGAGCATGTCCAAAGCCAACGCGTCATCCACGTCGTTGCCGATGTCGGTATCGAAAATCACCCGGATAGGTTCTTGCCCTCCCCTATCCTTTCCAACGGCGCAAGACATGACGCATGCCATCATCAGAGCCGCACAAACTAATCTCTTTATCATATTCAATTATTTCAAATACTCCACATTGAATGTAACGCTGTTATTCACCAATTTAAAATCAGGGCGACGCATATAGGTCTGATAGTTCTCCGGTGTCAAGGTTGTTCCGGCAAATGAGCCTTTAATCTTGTTCGGAGACTCAGCGGTACCCACCGCAAAAGCCTTTCCTCCCGACTTGTTGTGACCTATCACACCTACAAGCATCGAGGCCGCCGAACCTGTGGGGGCGCTCACTGTACAATCAACCTTACATCCGGAATATGTCATCGCGGTGTTTCCGACAGCACCGACAAGACCGCCAAGTCCTCCAGCCGCGGAACTCTCTGTTCCGGCAAGTTTTACGTCACTCTTCACGTTTCCATAATTTTCACAACCACTAATATTATGAAAATTTCCGAATCCTGCAATACCACCTACCGCGCAACTGGCAAGACCACCTTTAAGATAAACCTCTCCGGAATTAACGCAGCCTTCAATTTTCACAGGAGATCCGCTTATTCCTCCCAACCTTGTCTTGCTGAACCCATCGAGCGTAAGCGAACCGGAATTCTTGCAATTCCTTATCACATTGACTCCTGCGGCGGCTTCCTTGCCACCCCAACCTGCAACTCCGCCAAAGGCGCTGTTGGATTGGGACGCATCAAACACAATATCAATGTTTCCCTCATTGATACAGCCTTCCATTGATGACGAAACCTGATCCGAATTATAATCACCGCCGACGACACCGCCGACTTGACCCACGAAATTCTTGGCAAGAGCCGCATTATGAGCCACGGTTATCCAGTCAACATCTATCTCACCCTTGTTCGTGCATTTGGTCACTTTACCCCAAGGAGAAGAAATGACTCCACCCACACTTTGGCGGGAGGTTGTCTGATACACCGATGCGGCATTACCGATGTCCCCGACATGACTGGTCAACCGACCTGTATTGCTGCAATCCTCAAATTTGCATTTGTAGGCTGCACCGGCAACACCTGCCACATTAGAGGAGAACTTGGTGATTTTGCCCACAGTCTGCACGCCAAGAGAATAACCGCCTCTGAACGTCACGCTCCCTGTGTTGGAACAGTTTGTGACATTCCCGTTTTCCCATGACACTATTCCTGCCACACCGGCAGCTGAAACGGCCTTGAAACAGCCATCGGCCTTGCCTTCAGCTGATTCGCAGAAAAGCGAGATTGCCCCCTTGTTGTCGCAAGAACCGATTTCGGACTCACAGTTTCCGACCACGCCGGCCGCGGCCACCAAAGTCTTGGAGCCTGGCAATGACACAGAAACCGAGCCTTCGTTCACACACGAGTTCATTCTGGCCTTAGAGGCGCTTGCGCCCGCCACGCCACCGACACAGAGAGCGTCTTCCATAACCGCGTCAGCCGCTGCGATGATGTCTCCCTTATTCGTGCAATTCGACATGACCCCGGTGTTTATCCCGCAAATCAAACCTTTGTTTCCCGCAGCTATGGATGAAGCGGAGGCCGAAGCGGCATTGACCACATTTTCAATCGTCCCGTTATTTTCTGTGGCTATGAACCCAAAGTTCCCCTCCGATTCCGGGATGGTCAATGAACAAGAGGCATCAATGACAAGATTCCGGACCGTGGCCCCGCTGCCGATCTTACCGAACAAACTTGATGAGGATGTCCAATTTTTAATCGTAAAATTCTGACCGTCAAAAGTATAATTCATTTGAGATATTTCCGGCAAGGTCTTTCCTGAAAGATCAATGTCCGCGCCTAGCCTGAAACTATCGGTCGCCTTGCCCTCTTTCACGAGGTTCAGGTATTCCACAAAACGGTCAGCGTTCCTGATGATCTCTGTGTTCTCACCTTGCCTGACAATCACACTCGCGTTCAGGCCACCAGACTTGGAGGCAATGGTGATTGTTCCAGTCCTGGTCTCACCATCATTGGCCTGGATTGTCACCAATATGTAGGAAGGAGCCTCAAAAGCATCCTCCGCGGCATGGGACATGGTGATCCAGTCCACATCCGAAGTGGCGGACCAATCGCGGTTACACTTTACACCGATTGTCTCTTGTTGTCCGCCGAACTCAGCTTCAATCTCTGTCTTATCCACAACAATGGACGGATCTTCCGTTTTCTCGCAAGACAGAACAGTCAGGCCACAGGCCAATGACAAAGCAACATATAACAGTTTATTCATTTCTCGACAATTTATTAGTCAACACCATCCACATAGCCATAGTTTTGGCTGAGATTCGGGTTCAAGGTCCTGTCCTTGGCAGGAATCGGCCACAGATAATCTCTGGCGTCGTCCCAAAGATAGCCATAATCCGTAGTGGAGTACGAAACGATGTACCCACTGTCTCCATTGGACAGGACAACATCCTGAACCTTGGTTCCCACCTTGATTTTTACCGCCCCCGTGGCAACCTTGACGAATTCAACGTCAGCCTTTCCGTCACCGGTAGTGTCATAGGAGCCAAGTCCAGGAACATAAACGCCATGCCAAGGGACATAATGCTGTAGACACTGCTTCGCCTCAGCCCAACGAAACATATCCCAAACACGTTCTGGCTCTTCGAGCGCAAGCTCCACGGTTCTTTCCCTGCGTATTTCGAGAATAACGCCACGGTTCTCGCCTTTATTCACATTCGGGTAACATTGAACCAAATATGGATCAGGAGAGGCATTGGCGTCAGCCATATTCAGCGACGGCATCTTGGCCCTCGCGCGGATCTTGTTCACTGAGATGTCCAGATCGCTCTGGGTGAGAGCCCCCAGTTCGGCCTTCGCCTCGGCGTAGTTAAGATAGACTTCAGGAGCGCGAAGAAGAATCCAGTCTGTGTCATCCGAAGACGACACGCATCTTTCTGCGGACGGAACATGCTTTATCGGCTCATAGCCTGTCCAGGAATAAAATTCGCACGGAGTGACAGAAGACGCCCCCACCTGGACATATCCAGGGCACAGAACTGTCTGGGCGAGTCTTGGATCGCGACCTTTGACCTCATCCGTGTAAAACATGGTTTCCCAACCGTCCTTATCGGTAAAGCGTGTCCCGTCAGCCATAAGGTAATGGTTCACAAAACGGCGGGTCAGAGAGGAACGTCCGAAGGAAATCTGGTTTCCGAGGCCATGCACCACCCCGTATTGCATGTCATAGTGCCGGCAAAGAACAACTTCCTGCGTCTTTGCGTCCACAGAGGAGAACAAATCGCGGTAAGGTGTCGCTCCTTCGTTATACAGGGAGAACGGAGAGCCTTCGATGAAGGCTTTGCCATATTCAGCGCATGCTTTAAGATATTTATCGGCATCATTCATCCCATGATATTTACGGAATGTCCCTTCAAACAATGCCGCACGGCTGGCATAGCCGAGAGCAGCCCACTTGGTGACTCTGGTGTTCAACTCTTCCCAAGTCCCGGGGAGATTCGCTATGGCGAAATCGAAATCCTCCAGAACCTTGTCCATGACATACCCCCTGTCATCACGGCCCTTGTAGATGTCTTTGTCCGCAGAGCCAAGAACGTGGTCATAATAAGGGACATCGCCATACGCTCTCACCAGTTTGAAATAGAAATACGCGCGGAAGAACCGGCCTACAGCCTCGTACTTGTTAGCCACCGCCCTGTCCTTGCACTGGTCAAGATGCTCAAGCAGATAATTAATGTCACGAAGGGCAGTGAACGACCAGCTCTGGGTAGCCGGATTGCGGTTCCCCGAGACATAGGCGGATATTCCGTTCGACATGTACAAATCTGTCGTGGAGCCGAGAGTCGGGGTCTCTAAAATATCACTGTAAAACTTGTTGCACCACAACTGGCAGTCCGACTCATTCTCGAAATAGTTCTCCGGCGAGACCTCATCTTCCGGAATAAGATCAAGATCACAGGCGGATAATGTCATGACAGCGGCCGAGACCGCAAGCATAGCTTTGATATATTTTTTCATTCTTCAGTCCTCCTTAAAAGTTAATGTTGGCGCCGAACGCTACTGTGCAAGGAATGGTATAACCGGTTCCTGTACCAGACCTATATACTCCGGTGGCGACCGCAAGCTCAGGATCTATGGTCTTGCAGTACTTCTTCAAAGGAGACCAATAGCAAAGATTCTCCGCCGTGAAGAACACCCTGCAAGAGGAGATCACACCGCTCTTGAACGGAACCGTATAGCCCAAAGTGATATTTTTCAGCCTCAAATAATTGACTTTCTGAAGATACCTATCGTTTGTCTGAGCCAACGGGCCACCCGAATAAGTCTGGATAGGACGCAGGCGAGGGAAATATCCGTCAGGATTGTCCTCTGTCCAAACATTATCCTTGTAGTCCTTGGAGATGAATGAGATCATGGTGTAGCTGTACAGGTTCCAGAATCTGGTCGCACCGTACACATCCTCAGGATTCGCCGTAGGATACCAATCACGTTTGCCGACACCCTGGAAGAATACTGACAAGTCGAAATTGTTCCAGTTGAAATCGAAACGGAACGAATAGTTATACCTCGGAAGGGAGTTTCCGATGATCTTCATGTCACCGGGATCGTCCACCGTGCCGGCTCCCTTGTTGATGTAACCATCCATATTCACGTCCTCGAACATCACGTCACCGGCCATCAGATAGCCTTGGCCACCACCGGACATATTGTAAACACGCTGATAGACATTGGACGCATTGTGCACCGCTATCTGGTAGGCGGCAGCCTCCTCGTCAGACTTGAAGAGTCTCGGAACATGGTATCCCCAGATTTCTCCCATAGTCTTTCCCTCGTAATAATTACTGAATATTTTATCTGGATTGTTGTATTTCGTGATTGTAGTCACATAATCTCCCAAAGTGGCGGTGATGCCGTACTGGAAAGGTTTGGAGGCTAGCTTGAAATCATCTTTCCAGGATACGGTGATCTCCCAGCCGTTGGTGCGGAGATCAGCACAGTTTTCAGTAGGAGTGGCGGCTCCATAGACGCTTGGCAATGTGAGAGATGTGGTAAGCATGTCTTCAGTCTTGCGCAGGAACAGGTCTCCTGTGAAATTCAGCCTCCCGTCAAGGAACGACAGATCCAGACCGGCGTTGTATGTCTTCACGGTCTCCCAAGTCAGATTCGAAGACATAGGCGCGGAGACGCTGGAATATTTCGGTTTGCCGTTCTTGTCAAAAAGGTAACCGAGTGTCCCGGTAGAGATTGTCTGCATATAGAGATAATCACTTACCTGCTGATTGCCAAGCGAGCCGTACGAGAGCCTGAGTTTTCCGTCAGACAGCCATGACCTCGCTGGTTCCATGAACGGTTCCTTGGAGAATCTCCAACCGGCTGACGCTGACGGGAAATACCCCCAACGGTGATTTTTCGCGAACCTTGATGTTCCGTCTGCCCTCATGGAAGCCTCGAACAAGTACTTCTCCTTGTAGTCATAATTGACTCTGGCAAAGAAACCAAGCGTCTTATACGCGGTGATGTCCTGAGCTATCTGATAATAGGTGTCATCCGTCACAGAATTGAATGTGTTCAGATTCGAGCTTCCCACACCGAACTGGTCAACAGTAAGATCCGTAGTTCTCTTCCGCTCGTGGTTCATACCGGCCAAGGCATTGAAATGATGAGAGTCTCTCCATGTGTGGTTATATGAGGCGACAAGATCCACGCTGTGGATCGTGTAATCGTAGTGTCTCTCACGATATTCATCCTTTGAATAAGATGTGTTCGTGACAATCTCGCCTATCACTCTGGAATGAGTCGCCGCCTGATTGCGGTCCTTATAGAGTCTGTTATAATTCGATATATTGTAGGTTGCCTTCAGTGAGAGTCCTTTCAAAGGTGTCAACTCCAAGGTGTTTGACAAAGCCAAAGTCCTGTTGTTGATGTCATGCCGGTTGTTGTCATACGTAAGAATGGCTCCACGTCCCTTTCCCACACCTACACCTCTGATGTCATAAGGGTACATCACATAGGAACCATCTGGATTCTTAGGAACGAACATCGGGCCCAACGCCTGATCAAGCGCCGAGATGGTCATCGCCTCGTTTGTGGTTCCTGGGTACATCTGATGAATATAATTGACAGACGCGTTTGTGCTCCATTTGGCCCACTTATAAAGGTTGGCGTCGATTTTCGCGCGGAATGCATAAGTGTCGAAACGCTCCTTGTTGGAAATGGCAGGACCGCTGAAAAGCCCCTCCTGATTATAGTATTTTCCGCTCACATAATACTTAACAGCCTTATTACCACCCGAGACGGAGACATCATGCTGTTGTTGGAAACGGTGATCGTTGAAAAGAGCCCTATACCAGTTATAATTTCCATAATAATGGTACTTTCCATCATTCCCGACAGTCACCCACGGGCGATCAGGATTTTCCGTCTTATCGTACCTTCTGGCCTCAAGCTGAGCCCAGTCATCCTCAGTATAGGTAAACGCGCTGTAGCCATACCTGGCATAGTATACCTCATCCACAGCCTTTGCCCAATCATAACCGTTAGAGATGAAATCCGTGGAAGTGGTCGGCATCACCCAACCACCGTTGAATGAATATGAAACCTTCGTGCGACCTTCCGAGCCACTCTTGGTTGTGACCAGAATGACTCCGGCGGAAGCCTTCGCTCCGTAGATCGCGCTTGCGGAGGCATCCTTCAAGACAGAGACGGATTTGATGTCTGACGCATTGATATGGTTCAGTGAAAGCGGAACACCATCCACCAGGATCAGAGGGGAACCTCCGTTAACAGACGGCACGCCACGGATATTTATCGATGCCGAACTCGTAGGATTACCTGACGATGTCTGAATATTCACGGACGGGTCCGCACCCTGAAGCGCCTGCAAGGCCGATGTGACTGGCCTCGCGTTAAGTTGGTCGCCGGAGATGGAAGACACCGCGCCCGTGACATTGATCTTCTTCTGGGTGGCATACCCGACCACAACCACATCATCAAGCATCTGATTGTCCTCCTGAAGGACGACAGTCAATGGAGACTTTCCGCTATAGGTGATTTCTTTATCCTGATATCCCAGCATTTCAATCTTGAGAACCTGCCCGTTCTCGGCAGTGATGGTGAAATATCCGTTATTGTCCGTTATGACCGCCTCACGTGTGGATTTATTGGTCACAGCGGCACTGATTACCCCTTCTCCGGCCTCATCGACAATCTGGCCAGAGACAGAACGGCTTTGGGCTTCCGCCTGAAACGGGAACGCCAACGCCAGAAAGGCCAACGCCAGCAAGACTGACGTCATATTCCTGATTATCATTCTCATACGTTTCTATTTTACAAGTTTATAAAGGGCTTTAACCTCGTCAGCGCTTACAGGAGCGTCATATAGACGGGCTTTGACAACCTCTCCATAGAAAGATGCCTCTCCCAAATCATTTCCGCTAGGATCAGCACCAATACCGAACCAACGTTTGTCCACGCTTGTGTCCATGAATTTGAGATCTCCGACCGTGTTGGCGGAAGCCGTGAGCTTGCCGTCAACATAAAGCATCGCAAGACCGTTTGTCTTGTCCCAAGTGGCGACGACATGATAGTACTGTCCTCTCTGAGGAAGCACCCCGCTATACAGTTCGCACCATGAGCCACCGACATGAACCTCGAAGTTTATCTCTCCTGTCTTTGCCCTGAAGCACATGCCGAGACCTCCGGCCTGAGTGGAAGAGAACGGCTTGACCTGCTTGGCAATAGGGTCATTGTAAGAGCAGAACACAAGTTCATAAGAGAATCCATCCTCAAGTTTCTTGGCGAAGTCGGAAGACGTGGTGTAAGGGATGTAGTAATAACCTTTCTCGAGACCGCTTCTAGCTATGGTCGAGTTGTTGAAAACAGCCGGATAGCAACCAAACCTGTCATTATATGTGGTGGAGACATCCGAGTCCAACCTGTCGGACATCACCCTCATGGACATGGCAGAAACATCCTTCGCAATACCATCAGCGTCAAAGACAACATCAAGAAGATCCGCTGTCGGAGCGACCGCAGGAAAAGACTGCGAAACCGCCACATAATCCATAAGCTCAGGAGCCGCGGTCGCGAAGAATCTGATGTCGGCGGAACGCTTTCTGCCCGTCTTGTTTTCCGGAACGACGAATGTCACGGAAGTCCCGGTCTTGGCTTTCTCGGTTATCCAAGTGACCGCCCCGTCAATTTCATAGGTCCAATCTGGCTGGTTCGTGTCCACAGTGACCGTAAACTCATCTCCATCGCCGGTTATTGCGACATCATGAAGATCAACTTCAAGATATGGACTCTGGGCGGCCTGATAGAGATTGAATTCATACGTTTTTCCTCCGTTCAGGGAGAATTTGACCACAGCGCTGTGCACAGAACCAGATTCGTTGCTCGGCGCGGTCAGAGACACAGCAGTCTTGCCGGCTCCTCCGGAAGTGGGGGTCACGGAATACGCATCATTGGAGACAGACACTGCCCACTCCTCCGTGGCCATGACTGTAAATTTCACAGTCTGAGCCTTTCCGTCAATGGAGATTCCGTTGCTGTCCGAGTCGCCCGGTCCGATTACATTGAAGATCGGAACACGGTCAACATAGCTGCCGTCATCCCTGTTGCAAGACTGGAACGCTATCATGGACAGACAAGCCATGATTAATAATAATTGGCGTTTCATACTATAAATGTGTTTAATACGTTGATGCTTTGGACATATCATAAAGTTTCCTCGGACGTGACACTGTCTCCCGGTATTCATTCCCGAATCTGTCAGTGACGACGACCGTAACGGAAGATGTCGCGTCAGAAGCCTGAACTTCAAACAGATGGGAAGTCTTCAATGTAGGGAAGGTCACGGAGGCGGAATTAGTGTTCATTCTGGCCATGTTGAAATGCACGACATGAAGGGGATCATAGCCGTCCACCCTCTTGACATTCAGTTCCTTTCCTCCTTCAAACGCTTTTACTGTCCACCCTTCGTCATAGTCGAAGACATTAACCAGCAACTTGTTGTCAGAACGTGACTTATCATAACCGTAAGCATATTTCGAGAATATCTCGTCCGTCACCTTGGATTTAGCGCCTGGACAGAACACCGGCCTCGTGATGTAGCAGTTGTTAAGGTCATACACACGGAACTGGTACGAGTCATCCCTGTTCAACGACTTGTACGACCATTTGACGGAGCCATCAGCCTGAATGTCGAAAATCTTGTACCCGCCAGGTGCTCCGTCTCGGCACAGATGAGCCCTATTTGAGCTGTAATACCCTGTCCACCACCACGTAGCGCAAACAGCAGCGATATTGTGCTCGATAAGCCTGTCGGAAATCTCGTTCGTATAATTCACGTGAGTGTGCCCGGTTATGATGTGCACATTGAACCCGTCCAACAGCCTCACGATCTCGGAACGATACTCCGGAGGAAGAGAATAGGCAAACTGGAAAGTCCCGTCAGCCTTTCCGGAAGGGCGTCCGGTATATTGAATATGCATCCCAAGGAAAACGGTACTTCCCGCAGGGACATTGGCCAGATCAGCCTCCAGCCATTTCAGTTCATTGGAAGTGAAGCCTTCGCTGTAATCCTGGACATCTCCAACAACCCCTTCCGACGCACCTTTGTTGCGGAAGAGAGTATTATCCATCATTATGTAGTGGACATCCCCCACATTGAATGAATAGTAAGTTGGCCCGATCCATTTGCGGAACATATTCTCCGATCTGAAATCATCTGGGATATACGGATCATTGTCATGGTTTCCCGGAATATTATATACCGGGATATCCATGTCCTCCATGGTTCTGTAGTAGTTTTCTATTGAATATGAATTCTTGTACCACCACTCATCCCATGACAGGTCGCCCAGACAAACCGCATAGACAGGGATTGACTCTCTTTCAGCCATGGACACCTGACCACGGATGTCACTCTTGAAGATTTGGTCAAACTGACTGACATCATTCGTCCTGTTGGCAAGATGACAGTCTGTGAAAGCCAGCAATCTGTGTCTTTCATTGTTTTCAGGCTCAAGAATGAAAGTGTTCAGTTCATACTCTGAACTTGACGCGGATTTGAACCTTTTGAAAAATTGAGGAATGGTACGGTTGACCGCCACGCGATAATTTTTCGGAACCGAGATGAACACATATCCGTTCTTTCGCATTGAGGAAAGATAATAGCGCCCTTCAGAATCTGTGTTTGTGACAAGGACTCCATCGGAGACCGACACTCCCGGAACAGGCTTTCCATCCCAGTCTATCACTCTTCCATAAGCGGTTCTTCCCGGGACCTTGTCAACAGCCGTCGTGTCTTCCACCGACACAAAAGTCTCGGCAGTCTTACCAAATGCGCTCACCGTGCACATGGCACCTATGAAATGCTCCGGAACCGTGAACCATGCGCCCTTGGAATCATCCGCGGAGGCGCAGACAAGATTGTATCTCACTGAATTGTCCGATCTTAGAGTAAAAACTATCTCATCTCCCTGCTTGATTCCGCTGTAAGGCAGATGCAGCCGTCCTGTCAAAGGGATTGTGAAAATCTCTCCTATTTTCATTGTTGAGACGGAAGCCAATTCTCCGGTTCCCGGTGTAGGTGTGGGATCAGTCCCCGGAACAGGAGGTGTAGGAGCCGGTTCCTCATGTGATTCCGGTTTGCATCCGCTGACCAATGGAGCCGCAACCGAGAACAGAACCACAGAAGCGAACAAAGCGGCCAGGCTTTTAACCACGCTTGTTTTTCCGATCACAAGGATGTTCTTTCTGTCAATGTCGTTCATTTTTATAATTGTGTTATTGGTTTCTTGTGTTAATAAATTCCACAAACATGCGTCCTACTCCTTGGGCAAACGTTTTCGCAAATATTGTTTATATTAATCACATCCTTTAACATGAA
>DCCQ01000124.1 GCA_002314195.1 Bacteroidales bacterium UBA1077
ATGTGGCCGCCCATGCGCATTCCAGGGAACACACGTGAAGGCCAAGATGAGGCGCCGAGAGAACCAGGCTTACGCAGTCTGTTGTGCTGACCGTGGGTCGCTCCGCCTACTCCGGCGAAATGATGACGGTGAACAACACCCTGGAAGCCACGGCCTTTAGAAGTACCGACAACATCCACGAACTTCACGTCGTCTGTGACGACATCGGTAACGGAGATGGTGTCTCCAAGCTTGAGCTCACCCTGGAAGTCTGCCGGAAATTCGACAAGCTTGCGCTTAGGGGTGGTTCCTGCCTTTTTAAAGTGGCCCATAAGAGGCGCGCTGGCGTGTATCTCTTTCATTTCGTCATAGGCAAGCTGTACAGCGGCATAGCCGTCTTTTTCTACTGTACGCAGTTGCGTGACAACACACGGACCAGCCTCGATGACGGTGCATGGAATATTTTTTCCATCAGCACCGAAAACGGAAGTCATTCCGATTTTCTTTCCAATTAATCCAGGCATTGGTTTGATTAATTAATTGTAAATAAATATTTTACGTTAATCCGCACTATTTTGCGGACTGCAAAGGTAGTATTTTTTTTTCAATTAACAAAGTTTTCCACAAGCCTACTCCCTAATAATCAGAGAAATCGTCATCAAGCGTTGGGGAATAAATCAAGGAATAATTATCTTTGTGCCACGAAAAAGGACAAAGATGCTTTTGAATATATTCGGATTCCTCAACATCTCGTTCGCGGACATCCTGGACATATTGATGGTCGCCATATTCATCTATCTGGCTTTCAGGTGGATCAGAGGTTCGGCAGCGATGAATATCTTCGTCGCCGTCATCCTGCTTTTCGTCCTGCGTGTGGTCGTGGCGGCGTTCAACATGAAACTGATGAGCGCCCTGCTGGGAACTTTCATCGACGTGGGTGTGATAGCCCTTATTGTCATATTCCAGCCTGAGGTCAGGCATTTCCTGATGAAGCTTGGCTCGCGCTACGGAGTGGCGGGAAAGAGCCGCGACTTCTTCAACAAGTTGCTTGGAATCCAAGAACAGAAGATGGCCGGAGGTACAGTCAACGAGATCGCGGAGGCATGCAGAGCTATGTCGGCAGACAAGACAGGGGCCTTGATTGTGTTCCCGCGCAAGGATTCGCTGGACTTCATCATCGAGACCGGGGACATCGTGGATGCGAAAGTCACCAGAAGGCTGATAATGAACATATTTTTCAAAAACTCCCCTTTGCATGACGGGGCGATGATCATCAGCGCGGACAGGATAGTCGCCGCGCGTTGTACACTGCCGATCACCGGGCGTACCGACATCCCGGCGCGCTACGGGATGAGGCACAAGGCGGCGATAGGAATCTCAGAGGAGACAGACGCCGATGTGGTGGTGGTCTCGGAAGAGACCGGAGGAATATCCTTCGTACGCGGTGGCAACATCAAGAGCATAGGCAACATCAACGAACTTAAACTCCTTCTCGGCGCAGGCGAGGGATCCACGGAGGAAAAGCGCGCCACAGAGGAAAAACAATAATTTATGAATATGCAGGAACACGGAACAGAGATTGACACCAGGCTGGAGAGCAAGTTGGGATTTGACAGGGTCAGGACCTTTGTGGCCGACAGATGTTCCACCGAATATGCCGTCACGAGGGTGACGGAGGAGACGTTCAGCAACGACCCGGAAGTCATCGGGGAAAGGTTGGCGCTCACGGACGAGATGAGGCTGATCGTGATGTTCGAGGAGAACTTTCCGACCAACGGGTACATTGACTGTCTCGACTTCCTCAAGCCGTTGGAAAACACTGGCTACACGATCGACATCCTTTCGCTGGGCAAGCTGCGCACGATGGTCGAGACTGTCCGCAAACTGACAAACTTCTTCATGTCCATCAAGGACGGAGTATACCCTAACCTCAAAAAGATGAGCGCCCCGGTCATGAGCTTTCCTGAAGTCCAGAGAAGGATAGACCTGATCCTGGACAAGTTCGGGGATGTCAAGGACACGGCTTCCGACAAATTGTTGGAAATCAGGCGCGCCATAAAGACAAAGGAAGGAGCCATTTCCAAAAGGGCAAACGCGATCCTAAAGCAGGCGCAGGCTGACGGCCTTGTGGACGAGGACGCCGGGCTCTCGGTACGTGACGGCAAACTGCTGATTCCTGTCAACAGCTCAAGCAAGAAAAAGATCCAGGGATTTGTCTATGACACTTCGGCCACCGGCAAGACAGCCTTCGTGGAGCCGGCCGAGATCATCGAACTGGAAAACGAGATCGTCACCCTTCACGCCGACGAGGCTCAGGAAATACAGCGCATTCTCGCGGCGTTCAGCGACTTCGTCAGGCCTTACGTCCCGGATCTCATCAACTCGGCCGAATATATCGGTGAGATCGACTTCCTTGTTGCCAAGGCTCAGGTCGCCCTCGATTTCAAGGCCGGAGCACCTATCATCTCCGACAACGGCGAGATGAATCTGCGCAAAGCCCGGCATCCACTTCTGGAAAGAGCCCTGCGTAAAGAGAAAAAGGACATTGTGCCCGTTTCCATCCGCCTGACTCCTGGCAAGCATATTCTTTTGATCTCCGGCCCTAACGCCGGCGGCAAGTCGGTGTGCCTCAAGACCACGGGCCTGCTTCAGTACATGTTCCAGTGGGGAATGCTGATCCCGACTTCCGAGACCTCCGAACTTCCTGTGTTCGACAGGATCATGGTCAGCATAGGCGACGACCAGAACATCGAGAATGACCTCAGTACCTACAGCTCGTTCCTGGACGACATGAAGACGATGCTTGCGAAGGCCGATGACAAGACATTGATATTGATAGACGAGTTCGGTTCGGGCACAGAGCCTACGGCCGGAGGAGCCATCGCAGAGGCAATCCTCAGCGAAATGGACAAGAGAGGGGTTTACGGGGTCATCACGACCCACTACACGAACCTCAAACTGTACGCGTCCGGTTCCGACACCGGAGTCATCAACGGAGCGATGCAGTTCGATGCCGCCAAGATCCAGCCTCTGTTCAAACTGGACATCGGGATGCCAGGGAACTCGTTCGCCTTCGAGCTGGCCCGCAAGATGGGGCTTCCTGAGAGCATCGTCAAAGATGCCGAGACAAGAGCCGGAGAGGAGTTCGTTGGCATGGAACGGAATCTGCGCAAGATCGTGCGCAACCGCCGCGCCCTTGACGAGAAACTCCAACGGATCAAGAACACGGACAAGACTCTGGAAAACATCACCGAGCGCTATCAAAAAGAGCTTGAGGGACTGAAACAGACCAAGAAGGAGATTCTGGACCAGGCCAAGAAAGAGGCTCAGGAGATCGTCCAGGGAGCGAACAAGACCGTGGAGAACACGATCAGGACCATCAAGGAATCCCAGGCTGAAAAGGAAAAGACCTCCGACGCCAGGCGTGAGCTCCAGAATTTCATGTCAAGCCTTCAGATGAAGAAGGAGAACGAGCAGAAGAATCACGACGACTACATTGAGAGGAAGCTCAAGCAGCTGGAGGACAGAAAGATGCGCCGCAACGCCCGCAAGGGCAAACCTCAGGATGACAGCCAGGCGCAGACTCCTGAGCAATTCCGTGGCGGAGTGCTGAAGGTCGGGGAGAAAGTGCGGGTGAAGGACAACGGCATGGCCGGCGAGGTCATCCGAGTGTCCAACAAGGCCGTGACCGTCGCCATCGGCAACATCACCAGCAAGATGCCCCTCGACAGGGTTGAGCGGATCTCTTCCAATGAATATAAAGCTTCGGTCAGGGAGAACATCAAGCCTCGGGCCGCCCAGGATGATTCCGGTCTGAGGGAGCGCAGGCTGGCGTTCTCTCCCGAACTGGACGTGCGTGGAGAGCGGGTTTCGGACGCGCTTGACATCGTCATGCACTACATCGATGACGCCATCATGCTGAACATCGGATCTGTCCGCATCATCCACGGCAAGGGTACGGGAGCGCTCCGCGATGAACTCCAGAAATATTTAAGGACAATCCCCGGGGTGACTTCCGTCCGCGACGAGCAGGTTCAGTTCGGCGGATCGGGTGTGACGATTGTGACGTTGGGATAGAAATCTGGATCAAAACTATGAAAAGCACTGAAAAACAAATGACTCCAAGGATGGAGCTGGGACGTAGAGGAGAAGATGTTGCCTGTGGATTCCTGACCGGCAAAGGGCATATTATCGTGCAGAGGAATTTCAGGTCGGGACATCTGGAGATCGACATCATCAGTCTTGACAAAAATGGTGTGCATTTTGTGGAGGTCAAAAGCCGTGTCGCGCCTGTGATGGTCTCCCCGGAGGAGAATGTGACGGTGAGCAAGCAGAGGAAGGTTGCGGACGCGGCGCTGAGGTACCTTCACACCACGAAAGACAACAGGATTTCCGCTGACATGGAGGTCAACTTTGATGTCGTGGCGGTGACGTTCGACGGAGGGAAGGAGATTGTGGAATGGTTCCCGAACGCGTTTTACCCGATGTACCTCTGATATTATTTTTGGTAACATATTGCTAAGCACTAAGATATGAACAAAAATAACCGATACTGCGTCATAATGGCCGGAGGCACGGCGAACCGCTTCTGGCCGATAAGCAGGGAATCGAAGCCCAAGCAGTTCCTGGACATAACCGGAACCGGAAAATCCTTCATAAGAAGCACTTACGAGCGCTTTTCCGAAATCGTCCCGTCAGAGAACATCATCGTGGTCACTTTGGCAAGATTCTCCTACCTCGTCCGCGCCCAGATTCCGGAACTTCCAGAAAGCAACCTGCTCCTGGAACCATACGCCCGAAACACCGCTCCATGCATTGCCTACGCGACCTACAGCATCCTCAAACGGAATCCCGACGCGACAATCATCGCCACCCCGGCGGACCACATCATCACTGACGAGGAGAATTTCAAAGCCTCCATGCAGAAGGTAATGGAATATGCCGAAAGCAGACCGGTACTCATGACTATCGGAATCCACCCGACGGAACCTGACACAAGTTATGGCTACATCCAAGCCACAGGAGACTGGGAACAACTCGGTTCGGGAGCGCCTCTCAAGGTAAAGACTTTCACCGAGAAACCGGACAAGGCCCTAGCCGAGGTGTTCTGCAAGACAGGTGAATTCTACTGGAACTCGGGAATATTCGCATGGAAGGCTTCAGTCATCAAGGAAGAAATGGAGAAATATATTCCTGATGTCACATCCTTGTTCGCCGGATGGGAAAACGCTTTGGGAAGCGAAGATGAGCAGGTCTTCGTTGAGAAGGCATATTCAGATTGCCCGAAGATCTCGATTGACTACGGTGTGATGGAGAAGACAGACCGAGCATGGCTCTACTGCGGAGACTTCGGATGGTCTGACATCGACAGCTGGGACTCTCTTTTCAGGAACATCCGTGACAAGACCAAAGACGGCAACGTCGTGTTCACTGACAAGATTCTTGGCGAAGGCAATGAGAACAGCATGCTGGTCTGCGGAGACAAGAAAAAGCTCTACGCCATCAAAGGCCTCAAAGACTACATAGTGG
The DNA here is from genome assembly GCA_002314195.1 of Bacteroidales bacterium UBA1077. GTDB lineage: Bacteria > Bacteroidota > Bacteroidia > Bacteroidales > UBA932 > Cryptobacteroides. Next base: position 5,509 of record DCCQ01000124.1, read on the forward strand.
TTGACACCGGTGATGTGCTTCTGATCTGCCCTAAGGACGACAAACAGTTCAAGGACTTCATCTCAGGCCTCGGAATGCCCGAGTACGAAGATTTCCGATAAGGCTGCCGTGGCGGGCAACGCCTTGACACTCAACGAGAAAAGCGATGACCTTGTGCTAAATACGGCACAAGGTCATCGCTTATTATATTGACAGACAACCCTTTAGGTTTCACGGCCTTCTAAGGTTGTCAGTCACATGCCCTATGATATTCCTACTTCTTCAAGGTCTTGAAAAGAGTGGAGAGGGTAGATGCGGCGGAAGCTATCTCCTTGGCGTTTGAAACAGCTGCGGAGGCATCTTTTGAAGACGCGATCTTTGAAAGGGCCTCGGTGGCAACTGACTTGGCGGCATTGCTTGCGGCAGTCTTGGCCGCAGTCTTTGCGGAAGTCTGCAATGAGGAGAGATCCATCCCCGCAAGTTTGGTCAGGCTGCCGAGCACTGTCTTGGAGTTGTTGTTATTAACCAGCTTGCCTGAACCGGAGATCAGACCTTTAACGAAGTTGGTTGTGTTAACGGAAGACTTCAAGCCTTTGATGTTGTTGGCCAGAGTGACCATATTCACAATGTTCGTCGGATTGGTCATATCCAGGCTTCCATTGCTCTTGTACTGAGTGTAGAGAGCCAAAAGAGCCTTGCCAGCGGCGGTTCCATTGTTCTTTGTGAGTGATGCTGATGTCGTCTGTGCGGCCGGAACGGCTACGGAAGACACATTGGCGCGGCAAGGAGCCGCAAGGGTGATCGCCAAAGCTGCGACCGCAAAAATTTTTAACACTTTCATCTTATTAATGATTTTTGTTCGTCCAAACTGTTTTGCAAAAATACTGCAAAAGTTTGAAAAACCGAAAGCCAAGCCGTGGCACTTAAGGTTCTGATAATTAACGATAACAGCAAAGTCCTGATGCTGAATTTGACACTAGGACTTTACATATTAGACTAATAATCAAATAGTTCGCCGCCACGGTGATCTTATTTGGCGAAAGCGTAGGAGAAGCCCTTGATCTGGTCCCATGCGCCACGGGTGAAGTCAGGAACTTCGACAGGGGCGTTGCCGTTCTCCATCGAGATTCTTCCGAGCTCGGTGAGGCAGCACCATTCGGCCATGTCATAGACATCCATGTCGAGAGGAAGGCCGTTCCTGAGACAGTAGATCAGACGGTAGTCCATGATAAAGTCCATTCCGCCGTGACCTCCAACTTCCTTCGCAAGAGCCTCAAGCTCAGGAGTCAGGATCGGATTACGGTTCTCTTCCATCAGAGCTTTCAGCCTGTCTCCTGAATAGACAACCTCACGGCCAAGGTTCTGGAAATCAGTAGAAGTGCCCTCGGCGGCATTGTCACGCAAGCAAATCTGCTGAGTCGGGTACTTGCCGGCGTAACCGTCACTGCCGACAATCTGGTACATACGACTGTAAGGACGTGGGGTCATCACATCGTGCTCCACAAGGATAGTCTTGCCCTTCTCCGTGGAGATCATCGTCATCGTAAGGTCTCCGTTCTGGAAATCATCACATTTCTCACCGGTCTTGGCTTCAACGTGCTTAGGACCGTTGACGGTCTTGGTCTCCATCGCCACGAGAGTCTTGAAACGGTCTCCACGATGGATATTCATGACCTGGCAGACAGGACCGAGGCCGTGGGTGGAATAGACATCGCCCTTGGTGGCCTTGTTGAAATCAAGTCTCCAGTTGTTCCAGTAGGCATTCCAGAACGGATCCAGATTGTGGTGGTAGGATCCCTCTCCATGGATAATCTCGCCGAACAAGCCCTTCTGAGCCATAGTCAGGACGGTCATCTCATAGAAATCATAGCAGCAGTTCTCAAGCATCATGCAGTGCTTGCGGGTCTTTTCGGACATGTTGATCAACGCCCAGATGTCCTCAAGGGATGCGGCGGCTGGAACCTCGACAGCGACATTCTTTCCGTGCTCCATAGCATAGAGGGCGATCGGAACGTGATGCTTCCAGTCTGTGCAGATGTAGACAAGATCAACGTCATCACGTTCACAAAGCTCCTTGTAGGACTCGGTGCTTCCAGAATAGCCCGCGGCCTGAGGGAATCCTCTGTCTTCCAATGTCTTCTGAGCTTTCTCAACACGGTCAGCCTCAACATCGCAGAGGGCAGTAATCTTCACTCCCGGAATGTAGGTGTAGCGTGCGACAGCATCAGAGCCACGCATCCCGATGCCGACAAAGCCGACACGAACAGTGTCCATTGCAGGAACAGTCAGCCCAAGAACGTTTTCCTGGCCGGCAGGACGTACCGGAGTCTCAACCTTGATTGGACCTTCCTCTTTGGAAGTAGCACAAGATACCGCCAGAACAAGCGATAGAATGGCAAACAAATTTCTGAATTTCATTATTACTTAGTGTTAATATGTTTCTGACACAAAGATATTCAATTAGTCGAAAATTACCTAAAAATCATAGCGCATAGACTTCTCGGCACTCATCGCTTTAGTAGGCACGATTGCGAAACGGAAGGAATAGTCCTTGTCGTTCCAAAGGCACCTGTCAGAGTCTGGTCTTGAGCCCCAACTGTCGTACCCGCCAATGCCGCTCTGGGCATAATCAACGCAAACCTCAACGAAGTCTCTCTCTGAGTAGTCATTGATGTGGGTTTGACGACGAAGACGGTTCTTTGCCTTGGCTGGATCATTCTTGGACAATGGGTCTTTGTACTCCCACTGATAGTCATGCCTGACAACATCCTCAGAATCAAGATCCTCAATAGAGCAACGGAGGGCATTGAACTCGAAGCGGTCCGAACGGATGGTCATTTCTCCGATGGCAAGATATTCACAATCAGTGTGATGGCCGCATTCCTGCGGACGCACGTAGCGAACATATTCCTTCGCGGCGGATGATGAATATTTCCCCACGAGGGTTCCGCTGAACCTGTCGCTGTAGTTCTCCTCCGGTCCTCTTCCATAATAAGCGAACGAATCCGCGGAAGCAGGCAGCCTCATTCTGAATCCAATGCGCGGTACATCGACCGGTTTGTCAGACTTGACACCCTTAAAATCAGAGAAAACCGAAAGAACGCCTCCTTCAAGAAGAGTGTAGCGGACTGTGAATATATTCCCGCTCGCCAATGAATATTCCGCAACAATCGACTCTCCATCGAAATCCGCCTTGGCATTGAACTCACGGCTGGAGGTCTTGAATGCCTGACAGCGGGACGGCATTCCGTTGCCGTAGTCATTATCGGTCGGGGCACGCCAGAACAGAGGCCTGAGGCCGAAATCATCGTTGAACACATTCTTTCCTTTGAATGAATATGATCGCAGACATCCCATTTCTTTGTCAAAGATTATAGCAGCCTCGCGGCTTTCGAGAATAAGCGCGTTTTCCGCCACGGTTGCTTTGATGCCTTTTACCCCAGATGGTGAGTCAAGCCTCTTGGCATCAGACAGTTTGATTTGGTCATAAGCTATCACATACCCTTTAGGAAGCAACCCTTCAGCCTCATTGGCAAGAACCATAAAAGAGATCAGACAATCCTTGCCGGAAGGCAGTTTCGGGAGCTTCACACTGACGGTTTCCTCAGACTGAGGAGCGGCTGACAGCCTTTCTGTTCCAGAGGCAATTTGATTTCCATCAGCAGTTACTGTCCATTTAAGAATATGTTTACTCAAATCCTTGAAATAGAACCTGTTCTGTAACTTGAACAAACCTGATGCAGGATCCTCTGCCGAAACTTTCACATCCTGATAGACGTGCTTTACCTCGGCCATGGCCGGATGAGGAGTACGGTCCGGAGCGATGACTCCATTACAGTTGAAGTTACCATCGCTCGGAGTGTGCTCACCGTAATCGCCACCGTAAGCCCAAAACATCTTTCCTTCGCTGTCAGTCTCGTAAAGTCCTTGGTCAATCCAGTCCCAGATGAAGCCGCCTTGAAGGTTAGGATATTCATAGATGTACTTCCACTGGCGGTCGAGCGAACCGTTGGAATTGCCCATCGCGTGGGAATATTCAGAAGGAACGACAGGCTTCGGGTAGTCGCTCTCCCCCATCTTGCGGAACCACTCGGCTTCTGGGTATTGCGGAACTAGCATGTCCGTGTTCCATTCATATTCAGCGCGTTCGTAGCAGACTGGCCTATTCTGCCCGTCCTTTTCCAAGGCTTTCAATTCCCTGTAGGTGTCGTAGAAGTTACATCCGTTTCCAGCCTCATTTCCGAGAGAGAGAATCGTCACGCAAGGATAGTTGCGGGTCCGGTAGTACATGTTCAGAATCCTGTCTCGGTGCTGAGGGAGCCAGTCAGGGTTGTTGCCAAGGGTTCTGGTGAGGTTGTAACCCATCCCGTGGGATTCGATGTTGGCCTCATCGTAGACATAGAACCCGTACTTGTCGCACAGTTCGTAGAAAAGGCGCGGAAGAGGATAGTGACTGGTTCTGATGGCGTTGATGTTGTGCTCCTTCATCAGCCTCAAGTCAGTCATGATGTCTTCCTTGGTTAAATAATGTCCTGTGAACTGATTGTGTTCGTGGATGTTGACTCCCTTGAACTTGACTGGCTGACCATTTACAAGGAACCGGTTGCCGACAATTTCCAGACGACGGAAACCTACATCGGCCTTGGCGTATTTTCCTTCTACGCAAAGCAACAAGGTGTAAAGTTCCGGGGTCTCGGCAGACCATTTTCTAACTTCATTTATCGCGGATTGCCATTGCCTTGCGCCCTGAATAGTCTCGGTCGTACCCTTTGCAGTCTCGTTGCCGTTGGCATCCAGAAGGGTCCAGCTTACATTGATCGGCTTCGAGGAGTTGACGCTCAGCCTGAAATCCCCCGTGCAAAGGTCATCGGCAAGCGTGGAGACCACATTCCAGTCAAAGTCATCCGGGACCGTGGCCGGCTCCCTTGACAGATAGACATCCCGCTCAATTCCGCTGATGCGCCAGAAATCCTGACACTCAAGGTAACTGCCTGTGCACCATCTGGTAACAACAAGACGCAAGTCTGCCTCCTTGCCGCTTTCCACGTACGGAGTGATGTCGTAGCGGACCAAATCCTTCGAGTCCTCGCTGTAGCCGACAAACTTGTCATTGACAAACACATACGCGCCACCTTTCACCCCGCAGAGGTTCAAATAGCACTTCTCCCCCGCCCCGAATCGAGGTGTGAATTTCCTTGAATATACTCCCGTAGGAATCTTGTCAGGAAGCTGCGGTGGCCTCGGGTTCCTCGGGCAGAACTCATACGGATGGTTAACGTAGATCGCTGTTCCGAATCCCTGAACCTCCCAGTTGCCAGGGACCTTGATGGTCGACGGAACCTTGCGGGGATCCGCCAGCATGTCCTGCACGGAATCGTAATACAAGAAATCCCACACACCGTTGAGCGACGCGTAGTTTGTGCTCGCCTCGATCTCTGTTGACAAAGCATCTTTGGCCGTGTCAAAGAACACCGTCTCGTGCCTCCGCGTCACAGCTTTCCCCTCCGTAACCACCTTCTGATCAAGATGTTCGATAAATTCCTTTTCTTGCGCAGAAATAGCCGGACACCCCAACAGCGCGGCCAGCGCGACAATGATGCAATGTTTGATGTTCATATAGTATAGTGTTAATTACCTGCGAAAAATCACAATCCGAAGTATCTTTCAAAGAATGCCCGTAGCTTCTCGATGACAGATTTCTTCTTTTCCTGCCTGCTGCCACCGAACCTTGACATCGGAGGAAGTATCTTGTCAATGTCCGTTCCGGTGGTTCTTACCTGTCCATCCCGGAAACTGCTCTCTATGAACTTCTCCGTCTCCTGAGGTTTGAGGTGCTCACTCTCTATGATCTCCTTCAAGTCTTCGTCCCTTTGCCGTTGGACAAAGTCTTTCCAGCTCTTTTCCACATCTGTGTCGGCATTCACGCTGCCGATGAAGTTCTCTATAAGTTCTTTCTTGCTCCTTAGCTGAATGCTAGAACCGATGGCTTTGGAGATGCTGACAAGTATCTCCTTGTTCGTGCAGTTGCCGTCGTGATATTTCTGGACAAGAAGAAGAATATAGTCAATGTTGATCTCCACCTGTCTGATAAGCTCAGTCTCAAACACAAGGTCATCATTTATGTTCTCCTTGTCGCCAGATTTGCGGTGGCGCCATTTCTCCTGAAGATCGAGATAATTGCTCTGATAGTCCTGCAACTGCCTGTCAGTTATTATTTTCTTTCCCTCAAACTGGTCAAAGGTAGAGAGTATGTTGATGGATTTGAGAAGGCTTCCAAAGAGAGCCACAAACCGCCTCTCCGCTTCTTCTCCCACAACAGGCTGACCATCCGGGAACTCGCTTTGAAGTTGCTCCACCAGTTCCTTATAGCCATAACAATGCTTGCCTTTCTCCGTGTCGTAGCCGTCATAATAAGACAGAAAGTCTTTCAGCACCACAATACTGCTTGCATCCTTGTCACCGAACAGGGCGATGGCATCATCCGTAGCCTGCCGGAGATCCCTGAAACAGACGATGTTACCAAAAGTCTTGACGGAGTTCAGTATCCTGTTCGTCCTTGAAAACGCCTGTATCAGACCGTGCTGTTTGAGGTTCTTGTCCACGAACAGGGTGTTGAGTGTGGTGGCATCGAAGCCTGTAAGGAACATATTCACCACTATCAGCAGATCCACCTGCCGGTTCTTCATCCTCAACGACAAGTCTTTATAATAGTTCTGGAACTTGTCGGAGGAAGTGTCATAGTTCGTGGAGAACATCCTGTTGTAGTCTTGTATGGCTCCTTCAAGGAAATCCCTTGACTGCTGGTCAAGTTGTGTGGTGCTTTCTGGGTTCTCTTCCGCGAGTATTCCGTCAACCTCCTCTTCATTAGCACCATAACTATAAATAGTGGCTATCTTGAGCCTCTGTGCTTCCGGCAGTTCAGACTGCTGCCTTTTGAACTCATTGTAGTAGGCCTTGGCCATAGGGATGGAGGCCACCGCGAGCATCGCATTGAAGCCGTTCAGTTTTTGTTCTGTCTTATGTTCAAAAACCTCAGCCCCTTTCTTGGCGCTTGCCACCTTATGAATATCATCCAGGACGCGGAAAGAATAGTATGAACTTCTCTTGGTCTTCTGGTCGAAGCGCTCAAGAATATACCTGGACACCTTCGCTATCCTTTCAGGTGAAAGCATCGCCTTTTCCCTGTCTATGGCGGAAATCCGCTCGTCAGAGATGTTGTCTCTTTCTTTGAAGGTGTTCACATAGTCAATCCTGAACGGAAGGACGTTCTCATCGTTGATGGCATCCACAATGGTGTAGGTGTGGAGTCTGTCCCCGAATGCCTGCCGGGTGGTCTTCAAGTGCAAATCTCCGCCCGTCCCTGCATTCTGTGCGAATATAGGGGTGCCGGTGAAGCCGAACAGGTTATATTTCTTGAAGTTCTTTGTGATGGCTGAGTGCATCTCTCCAAAGTTGCTCCTGTGGCACTCATCGAAGATTATCACCACCCTCTGCTGGAACACGGGATGATTCTTGTTCTTCTGAACGAAGATAGAGAGTTTCTGGATGGTGGTGACGATGATGCGGTAGTCGTGATCGGCTCCGCTCTTGTCCTTGTTCTCCAACTGCCTTTGGAGCACGGCCGTGGAAGTGTTCCCGTCAGCCGCGCCCTCCTCGAATCGGTTATATTCCTTCATCGTCTGGTAGTCAAGGTCTTTGCGGTCCACGACAAAGAGAACTTTGTCAATGTAAGGAAGCCTTGAAGCCAGCTGCGCGGTCTTGAATGATGTGAGAGTCTTTCCAGAGCCTGTGGTGTGCCAGATGTATCCTCCTCCCTTGATGCTTCCGTAAAACTTGTAGTTGTTGGCGACATTTATCCTCTGTATGATCCTTTCCGTGGCGGCGATCTGGTAAGGCCGCATCACCATCAGCATCTTCTCGCTGGTGAAGACACAATACTTTGTGAGGATGTTCAGCAGGGTGCGCTTTGAGAAGAATGTCTTGGTGAAGTCCAGAAGATCCGTGATGACCCTGTTGTTGCTGTCCGCCCAGAATGATGAGAACTCGAATGAGTTGCTGGTCTTCTTTGACTTATTCCTCCCGCCTGTTTCCTGTTCTTTGATGTGGTTCGCCCTGGTGGTGTTCGAGTAATACTTGGTGTTTGTGCCGTTGCTGATGACGAATATCTGCACATACTCATACAACCCGCACCCTGCCCAGAAACTATCCCTCTGGTATCTGTTTATCTGGTTGAAAGCCTCTTTTAGCTGGACACCTCTTCTTTTGAGTTCAATATGCACAAGTGGAAGGCCATTGACAAGGATGGACACATCATACCGGGTGTCATGGTTTCCTCCCTCCTCGACATACTGGTTTATGACCTGGACGAAGTTATTATGAATATTGTCCTTGTCTATGAGCCAGATGTTCCGGCTCTCACCGGTGTCTCTTCTTAGGACCTGAATATAATCATCTTGTATCTTTGAGGTCTTGACCACAATATCATCGTTCTTGTTGGCTATGCATTCACTAAAGAACCGGGTCCATTCATTATCCGTGAAGTGATAGGAGTTGAGTTTTTCCAGCTGTGAGCGCAGGTTCTTGACGAGATCCGCTTCCGTGTGGATAGGAAGATACTCATAGCCTTGCTCCCCAAGGAGACGGATGAACTCCTTTTCCAGGTCAGCCTCGCTCTGGTAGCTTTCGGCTGGGGTTGTCACGTGGTCATATTCAGCGACCACGGTGTATTCCTGGCTTTCGGCGATGATATTGTATTGTGTCATTATTATGCTTCTTGATTTCTGTTATGCTCCCTTTCTCTTGAAGGATAAAAGTTTATCCCTGTAATACTCGTATTGTTGGCGTCTCTTTTTCATCTCCGCAGGAAGACCGGAAGAAAGGTCGTTGGCAAGGCGGTCGAAGCGGTCAAGGATGGAAACTATCTTCTGCTGGTCTGCCAAAGAGGGAACAGGAACTTCATATTCCAGCAATGCGCTATTGGATATTGAAGGATAATTGCCGAGTGTAAGGTTATTTGATAAATATGTCTTGAAATTACTAACTGTCAAGGAAAAGAACAAAAACCTTGGTAATAATATCTTTTTATCAACTCTCAACACACAATATCCAGTACTGCATATATCGCCATTATATTCGGTGGGAATTATGCAGGCTCTCATTTGGGTCGGCCTAGTAGTGGCAAAAATGACATCATTCCCTTGAACAATTTGTTGAGCTCGACTTGGTGCAGACATCTTATCTATTTCTATTGCAGAAATAATGCTGTGTGTTTGGATATCAACGGACGACAAATCAATATATCGGTATTGCCCTGTCGCAGATTTCCATTTGATATTATTAGTCTTCATGCATACATCCTTCAACTTCATCCGTCTTATTTCTGTTTGATACCCCCCCCCACTTATTGAAACTCAATAAGTTATCAAGATAATAACTATATTGAGACTTCCTTTTCTGCAATTCTGCTTGCAATTCTGCTTGCAATTCTGCTTGCAATTCTGTAAAAATATCCAAGATTCTTACAATCTCCTCCTGCACCGGAAGCGGTGGCACGGGGATTTCAACATCATTAAGAACCGCTTGTGTCAAACTTGGAACACCACCTGCGGTATTCAATTTTTCCAAGTGCTCTTTTTGAAGTGCATAGAAAACATATTTTTCTATTACCAAAGATTTGTTTATTTCTGTATAAAATACTGTATCAACATTCCAAAATGGAACATCCACATAGTATAACTTATCAATCGAACCTTTCCTTGGGATCAAGACTGAAGGTTTGTCATATATGGAAGTGTCAACATATGTCATAACTCCGCCAGAGCCGTACACCGGAATAGTACCGTTATCGAGGTGCTTGTAATCTTTACCATTTCTGATTTTAAGAATGTTTTTCAATTGCTTATACTCCACCCCATCAGGACAGTATCGCTGTATCAGTTCTTCCAACTTACTCATTATCTTTTGCAAAGTATTGCTATTTCCTTTAAAATCCTTATCTTTGTGCTTGAAATGTTGATCAAGACGATTGGAGTTCTCTTCAAGCTTGATTTTTGAAAAAGCATTTGCCTACTGGCAAGTGCTTTTTAATTTAGAGAAATACGGACGGATGTACTCTAAAGGCCGCTCTCAGCTCTCAAGTAAATAAAATCGTCACATAAATGATCAATATTTCAATTAAAATTAAGCTTGACGAGCGCTCCCTCACAGAGTGCAAAGATGCTCACAAAACAGTTTTTGTCAGAGACCATTTCAGAATGGTCAGAGGCAAGAAGGTTTACGTGAAGGCCCACTACCGTAAACGGTAGGCCCACGGCCTTGTCTGCATACCCGTCCGTATCGGAGCCGTCCAACACACGGGCGGCTTCGTCATTCCTCTCCATTCTGAAATGACACAGAGACATTATACTTCTATTTCTTTTATAATCTTGTCGATCTCCGCCCTCAACACCTTCTCTTTCTCCACTATCTCAGCAAGTTCGGCATTGAGCCTCACAATATCCACCTTTTCCCTGGTGTCCTCCTGTTCAACATAAGTTGAGACAGACAAGTTGTAATCAGCATCAGCTATCTTATTATTGGTCACCAGCTTGCTGACATATTTCACATCCTTCCTGCCTGTGAAGAGATCAAGAATATGCTGGATGTTCTCATCAGTAAGCTTGTTGCTGTTGGTGATCTTGACACATTCCTTTGTGGCATCGATGAACAGGGTGCAGTTGTCCTTCTTCGCCTTCTTCAAAACCATGATGCAGGTGGCAATACTTGTTCCGAAGAAAAGGTTGTCCGGAAGCTGAATGACGCAATCCACAAAGTTGTTGTCGATAAGATACTGTCTGATTTTCTTCTCGGCTCCTCCCCTATACATCACTCCAGGGAAACATACTATCGCTGCCGTGCCGTTGCCGGCAAGCCATGAAAGAGAGTGCATGATGAATGCAAGATCCGCCTTTGACTTCGGTGCCAGAACCCCAGCGGGAGCGAATCTCGGATCATTTATCAGGGTGATGTCATCATCTCCCTTCCACTTGGTTGAATATGGAGGGTTTGACACGATCACCTCGAAAGGTTCATCATCCCAGTGCTGCGGAGAAAGAAGAGTGTCTTCGCAGGCTATATCGAACTTGTCATAGTCGATGTCGTGCAGGAACATATTGATTCTGCACAGGTTGTATGTGGTAAGGTTGATTTCCTGTCCGAAAAAACCTTGTCTCACATTGTCCTTGCCGAGTATCTTCGCGGCTTTCAGCAACAACGAACCTGAACCGCAGGCCGGGTCATAAACCTTATTGACCTCAGTCTTGCCGACTGTGGCGAGCCTGGTCAGGAGTTCACTCACTTCCTGCGGGGTGTAATATTCACCGCCACTCTTTCCGGCATTGGATGCATACATTCCCATCAAGTATTCGTATGCATCACCGAAGGCATCAATGGTGTTGTCCTGATAGTCGCCTAATCTCATCGACTTGATGCCCCGCAGGAGCTTGACCAACTTTTCATTCCTTTTTATGACGGTGGCGCCCAGCTTGTTGCTGTTCACGTCAAGGTCAGCGAATAGACCTTTGAAATCATCTTCGCTTTCAGTGCCTTTAGCAGAGTTTTCGATGGATGTGAAGATGCCTTCAAGTGTCATATTCAGGTTCGGATCGGCATCACAAGTCCTGCACACATTCTCGAATAACTGTGACGGGAGGATGAAGAACCCCTTGACATTCACCATTTCCTCCCTTATGCCTTCGGCCTGCGCATCGTCAAGCTCAGCATAGTTGAAGTCCTTGTTGCCGGTCTCCCATTCACCACGGTTTATGTAGGTGGTGATGTTCTCGCTGATGTATCGGTAAAAGAGCATCCCAAGGATGTATGACTTGAAATCCCAACCATCCACTGAGCCTCGCATCTCATCCGCTATAGCCCAGATGGTCCGGTGAAGTTCCGCCCGCTCCACTTCCTTTTTATTGTCCGCCATTAATTTCTTGCTTTTACGATGGCAAAGGTATGGAAAAAAGATCGGGATGGCAAACTATCAGGCTTTTACAACATCATTCCGCCAATCCGGCCTGTTTAGAAGAAAACGGAGAGTGTTCATCAACTCTTAAAAAGGTCATCAAGTGTCACAACGCTCTGGATTTCACCGGAATATTCATTTGAGGCAAGTCCGGATGACGCGATCATTGTGAGGTGCAGGGCAGCGTTGGTTTTCACCGTGTCGCGGAAATCCTCCATCCGTTCATACATTTCTTGAAGATATTTTCCGGTCACAACGTATGGCCTGTTGGAAAATTTTGCCTCGCAGACATTTATCACCTGATCCCGACGTTCTATCAAGATGTCTATCTGATGACCTTTTATTCCCTTCGCGTTGTCACCCTTCTTGTACCAGGAGCAGACGTTGCTGAGAATGCCACGGATGCCCAAAGCCTCCTTGATTTGGGGAATATGACTGAGACACAACTGCTCAAAGGCATATCCCGACCAAACACGCCTCGCGGGATCATCGATTGAATTCGACCAGAAGGCCTCGTCCTTACCACCACCATTCTTGACAAACTTGAGATAGAAGAGGATGAACATGTCTCCAAGCTGATACATCGTGTCCCGGTCCTTCTTTCCAAACGCTGAATATGACCTTATGAAATCACAATTCCTCAGATTTTCGAGAATAGTTGTGAATGCTCCGCCATCGGAAAATTTCAGTTCATCGCACATCTCCTTTCTTGTCATACCCTTGGAACGCTTCGCAAGAAGTTCAATCACACGTCGGTATGTCTGTGAGTCCTTGAACAAGGATTTCAACAGGACATCATATTCACCATTCAGTTCCGCATTGTTCCGGAAAAACAAGAAATCGACATTCTGCGGCAGACTATAACCTTTGTGGAGAAGATCAAGGTAATACGGGGTGCCTCCGAGAATCATATAGCACTCCGCGATCTGGTGATTTGTCCACTTGATACCTTTCTTTGCAAGAAAAAGAGAGGTTTCATGAAGATTGAACTGAGACAGCTTAATTTTCCGGGTGACACGATTGTGCAGCCCGCCTTTCTGAGAGATGACATTGTCATTCATCCATGTTGTCGCGGAACCGCAAATGACCACCATCAGTTCGTTACGCGAGGAGGCCCAATCATTCCAGAAATATTCAAAAGCCCTTACGAACTTAGACTTAGGAGTATCCAGCCACGGCATTTCATCAATGAATATCACTACTCTTTTCTTTTGAATCGTAGTGATGTAGTGCTTCAGCTGTTCAAACGCCTCATTCCAATCACGCGGCTCCGAATAGAAGTTTCCGGAACATTCAACCAGTTTCCGGTTCCACAAATATAGTTCGTCCCGAAGTTTCCCTTCGTATTGCCCGGTGACAAAGAAATCAAACCTGTCTTGGAAAAGGCTTTTTACCAGATAAGTTTTACCGACCCTTCTCCTGCCGTAAACCGCAACCAATTCAGCCTTACTTGATTGATAGCATTCTTCAAGCAGTCCGATTTCCACTTCACGTCCAATGATTTCATTCGACATATTCATTATTATTTTGCGACAAAGGTAAAAAAAAACGAGTTACCGCACAAGAATAAATTTTATTGTTTTGCGACAAGTGTGAAATTTACATCGTTGTCGCAAAGGAATAAACAAAAAAACCGCAACGAAACCCCATTGACAGTTCCGGGTGCCGACTATAGGAAATCGGCAAAAAAGGAACGATAAGTTCACGTTGGCAGCTTCTGGCAGAATGTGAGGCGGGCAAAGTAAGTGATTATTGCGGAAGAATGCTTATCTTTACATTTTCAATACGTATTGACAGGAATATGACACTGAAACAATTCTTTTCAGCGGCGGTGATATTCATTTGCCTGCCTTTGGCGGCCTTCGGGGCGCAGAAAACATGGTCGCTTTCCTCTCCGGACGGGAGGATTGTGACGGAGGTCTCGACGGGGGACGGGCTCAAATATTCAGTCAGCCGTGACGGGGTCGCGCTTCTGACGCCTTCGGAGATTTCCATGACTTTCGATGACGGAACAATGTTCGGAGGGACATCTGACAAGGTCCGCAGGGTCAGAAGAGGAGCGCACGATGTCAAGGGAATCCCGGCGATGAACTACAAGAAGGCCTGCGTGGACGACGTTTACAATTTTCTGACGCTGGAGTTCAAGGGCTACAATGTGGAGTTCAGGGCATTTGACAACGGGGTGGCCTACAGGTTCGTCTCTACGGCCAAGTCAGGGGAATTTACTGTGACTGACGAACTTACCGAATTCAATTTCGCCCAGGACTGGACAGCGTGGGTGCCTTACGTCAAAGATGCCGACGGGAAGACATTCAAGCAACAGTTCGTCAACTCGTTCGAGAACACGTACGAACATATTCATTTGTCACAGATGGACCCCGCGAAGCTGGCTTTCCTTCCGATTACTGTGGATGCGGCAGACGGGGTGAAGATCGTCATCACCGAGTCGGATCTTCTCGGCTATCCGGGAATGTTCCTGAACGGAAAGGGAGGCAAGGAGTTGAAGAGCGTCCGCGCGCCTTACCCGATAGGACTGCGGCCTAACGGGGTGTATGTCTATCAGGACATGGACTACGCTGACTACATCGCCAAGGTCGAGGCCGGTCAGAAGTTCCCGTGGACAGTCATCGGAATCACTCAAGACGCCAAGTCATTGATGGACATGGATCTGGTCTGGCAGCTTGCCACACCTGCGGACGAAAACATGGACTGGAGCTGGGTGAAGCCTGGGAAGGTGGCCTGGGACTGGTGGAATGACTGGAATCTGTACGGAGTTGACTTCCGCGCCGGAATCAACACGGAGACCTACAAGTACTACATCGACTTCGCCGCCGCGCACGGCATCGAGTACATCATCATGGACGAGGGCTGGGCGCAGAGGGCCAAGGCGAATCTCTTCCTGATCAATCCTGACATCAATCTTGAGGAGCTTGTGGCCTATGCGAACGGCAAGAATGTCGGCATCATCCTCTGGGCCAGCTACAACAGCATCGTAAAAAACCCGGAGAAGGCGATGAGTCACTACGCTGGGATGGGATTCAAGGGCTTCAAGATCGACTTCATCAACAGGGATGACCAGCAGGCCGTGAAGTTCTGCGAGAGGATGGCGAAGATCGCAGCCGAGAACCATCTTCTGATCGACTTCCACGGAGTCTACAAACCGGCGGGAATCCAGAGGACTTATCCGAATGTGCTCAATTTCGAGGGTGTCGCCGGACTGGAGCAGCTGAAATGGAGTCCTGAAGGCTACGACGAGGTCACCTACGATGTGACGATACCGTTCGTCAGGATGGTGGCCGGGCCGATGGACTACACCCAAGGGGCGATGCGCAACGCTGTCAAAGGCAACTACCACCCTGTCGGCTCGGAGGCGATGAGTCAGGGCACCAGATGCCGCCAGCTCGCTGAATATGCCG
The DNA here is from genome assembly GCA_002314195.1 of Bacteroidales bacterium UBA1077. Classification (GTDB taxonomy): domain Bacteria; phylum Bacteroidota; class Bacteroidia; order Bacteroidales; family UBA932; genus Cryptobacteroides. The sequence goes on from DCCQ01000124.1 coordinate 20,905, forward strand.
TCTTCGAGGCCCCGCTCACAATGCTCTGCGACTCCCCTTCCAACTATATGGCCGAACCGGAATGCACGGAGTTCATCGCGGACTTCCCTACCGTCTGGGAAGAGACCGTCCCGGTTTGCGGGGAGATCGGTGAATATGTCGCCGTGGCCCGCCGCAGCGGGGGCACATGGTATGTCGGAGCGCTGACCAACTGGGACGCGCGGGACCTTACCCTTGACCTGAACTTCATCGGAGGCGGGAATATGACCGTCTTCCAGGACGGAATCAACGCCGACAGGGCGGCCAGAGACTACAAGAAGACTTCCGCAAAAATCCCGGCGGACGGGATGGTAAAAATCCACATGGCTCCGGGCGGGGGCTGGGTGGCGAAAATCACCAGATGACAAGATCTGCCACAAGATTACTGCTTACAAGTCTGTGGCGGAATGTTTTCTTAAAAAGAAGTTTTTGGTTTATGAGAAGAATATTGTTGTCGCTGACAGCGGTCATCACGGTTCTGACCCTGTCCGGAATCAATGCGAAGGCCAAGAGTGAGAAGGCCAGCGTCATGTCGTTCAACATACGAATCCAACTGCCCACGGACACAGGGGAACAGAATTGGGAAAGCCGCAAGGAAGGATGTGTCAAGGCCATCAGAAAATATTCCCCTGACATTCTGGGGATCCAAGAGGCCACGGCAAGGCAGAAATCCTTCATCATGAAAGAGTTGCCCAAATACATCATGATCGACGGAAGCACCAAACCCGGCACGATCAACGAAACGACGGAATCCGAGTTCAACCCGATTCTCTTCCGCGCCGACAGATTCGAACTTCTTGATTATGGCTTGTTCTGGCTCAACGAAGACCAGACACCGGAGAAAAAGGGCTGGGACGCTGAATATGTCAGGACAGCCAACTGGGTCAAGCTCCGTTTCAGAAAATCCGGACAAATCATTTTCATTTTCAACACCCATTTTGACAACATCGGAGTGGAATCAAGGCATAAGAGTTCCGAGCTGATTGTAGAAAAGGTCAAGGAGATCGCCGGAAGTGACGCCGTCGTCTTCCTGGCCGGATCCTTCAACGCCAAAAGCGGGGACAAGTCCCTCAAGCCTCTCTCTTCATTCCTTCAGGAAGCGGAGAAGACCGTGAGGAAGGCCGACAAGGTTCTGTCTTTCAATGATTTCGGACGCAAGGGCGGAAAACCGGCAGGCATCGACCACATCTTCTGCCGCAACGCTGAGGCCAGAAGCTTCGATGTGGTAGACGAGCCGAAATTCGGAGTGAAATACATCTCTGACCACTATCCGGTGGTCTCGGAGATTGTTATCGAGATTCCGAAAGACTAAGAAGTTGTTCTTAAGAAAAACTGAACCGCAGGCAAGCAAGTCAAACAATCATAAGTGCCAATGAATATGGAATCCCAGCTCAGGCAAAAGGAACTGTACAAGGAAAGCATTCTGGAACAGGTGAAGGAAATCCGAGCCTCATCCGATGACACAGGGTGTCCATACTGCGGGCAACCGGTGAATAAAAGTTGGGAATGGTGCCCGTCATGCGGTCACTCGCTTGTGGATTGGTGCACGTTCTGCGGAGCGGACATTCCTCGTGGAGAGGATGAGTGTCCGGAATGCGGGGTGAGCAGGAGCGGGATCGTCTGCCCGAAATGCGGAACCCGGAATGCCGGCGGTTTCTGCCGGAAATGCAACGAACCATTGACGCTTGCGGCGAAGAAGGAACTGGAGAGGGCGTTGGAGGATCCGGCGTTCGTCAAGGCGGCGGAACTGGCGGTAAAGGCAGCGGAGTTGCAGGCGATGATCGAGGCTGAGGATCAGAAAGTGCCGGAAACGGAAAGCATGGAAATCGAGTTGCCGGAAGATGTACTTAGGCTGAAGGAATTGCTGGGTAAGACTAAGTTGAGACAGCTGGAAAGACCGGTCGCCGAGCCTGTCGAAGCGGTCAGAGCATCTGTCCTTCAACAAACTCAGGGGTCTGACGGGAAGCAGCATGCTCAGCGGCCGAAGAGCAAGGCCGAGCTGCGGGCTGAATATTCAAAAATCCAAGAGGATCTGAACAAGGCGTTGGGAGAGATGCTTCCGCCGGCGGGCTCGACTCCGCAGGAGCAACGGAACTATTTCTCGGCCAGGAAGTTGCCGGTGGATAAAATCATCCGGACTAAGATCCGGTCAGCATGGGTCTGCAACTTCTGCGGATGCTGGCACAACTGCCCGAGCGAGTGCTGCGAACCGTGGCACGGCGGGAAATGGGTCTGTGAATATAAGGAAGAAAAGATACTGGATTTCCAATAGAAACGGCAAGGCCGTCATAGAATAACAGCTTACAACTAAGAATTATGGCAGGAACCATAGCAGACAGCGGCACAGCCGTGGAGGACATCACCGCGACAAGCACGTGCAGGACAGAATCAGATTCTGAATATTCAGGAACAGTGACCGCAAAGGCCACGTTCACTTGCGGGGCAACCGGTACGGCAGTCTCTGACGGAGCGGCGGGCAAGGCCGCCAATATTCAGACCAAGGAGGAGATCACGCTCGGTGGCCAACGTTACAGCGTTGACAGGCTGATCGGCAACGGAGGTGAGGCCGAGGTGTATGTTGTAAGTTCATCGAAAGGGAGTTTCGCCCTGAAACTGTATCGCAGAGGCAACGGGGTACGCAAGGATATTCTTAAAAGACTGGGGCGCCTGAAGGGGAAGGCCGCAATCGTGGATATTCTTGAAAGCGGGACGGTCAGGATTGAGGACACCGACAGGGGGTATGTCTTGATGCCGCTTTGCAAGGATGGGTCAGTGGCAGGCTATGATCTGAGGAAAGACGCGGACGCCATCCTGCAGATAACAGCGATGACCGCCAGGAATCTTGACGAACTGCACAAAGTCGGACTGCTGCACAAGGACATCAAGCCGGAAAACATACTCTACACCGACAAGGCCTCTGGTTTGGTCGTGCTTTCTGATTTCGGAATCGCTGATGTGCTGGGAGACGACGGAAGCGTCAACACTCCGCAGTCCAGGACCGTGATCTACGCCGCGCCTGAGCTCTACGCCAACACCACCCGCATCGGAGATGTCACCTATGCGATAATGACGGCGGCCTCCGACTACTATGCCCTCGGAATGTCGGTGCTATCCTTATGGCTGGGAGACAGCGAGTTCCGCAAGAAGGAGCCGGAGTTGGTAAAACTCAAGATCCAAGGCAAGCTGCCTGTGCCGGACGACATGCCGGAGCCTCTGCGGACCATCACCAGAGGGCTTCTCGTCGGCAAGCCGGAAAACCGCTGGAGTTATGATGAAATCCGCAGAGCCCTTGAGGGCGAGAAGATCCCGGTGGTCGAAGATGCCGAGATCCTGCGCATAGTCTTTGACTCGGGCAAGAACAAGATTGCACACACGGCCAAAGAGCTGGCTCAGTTCATGATGGAGGACCAGGCTCTCGGAACGGCCTATCTGTACAAAGGAAAGATCAGCGCATGGATCAGCCGCGCGATGCCGGAGATGGAGGTGAGGCTGAACGACATCGTGGAGAGGATATACCCGAAGAACCAGTTGGCAGGACTTTACGCCGCGGCGCTCGCCCTCGACCCTCAGCTGCCTTTCTACAACCGGAACGGAAATGTCTGCGTGAACGTCAACAAGCTCCTCAACGGCGACGGCAACCTCGGCTCGAACCTCAACGACAGGAACAACCCGGTTTACCTCTACAGCGATGTACGGCAGGGCAAAAAGGAGACTGATGGAATATATTCAAGGACCCGCGCCGCCCTGAAGGACAGTTTCGGCTATGCCAAAAGCGTGATTGTCTGGGGAATATACGACCGGAAATATTTCCGCACCCTCCAAGGCAAGAAGACCGGTAAAGAGGAGAAGTTCACCGAGGTGGACTGCTACAACATCACGGACGTGGTGAAATTCTGCTCTGAACACAGGGTCGTGGCGGATGAGGACAAGCAGTTTCTTTGCTCGCTCGGATTCGCCGAGATGGTCAGGGTCTTCTCCGAGAAGGACGCCGACAGGCTGTTACAGGTGCGCAAGGGCATCGAGGACTACGAGATGCTGTACAGGCTGGTCATCCAGACCATAAACCCGGCGGCGGACATCAGTCTGATCACGGATCCCAAAGATCCCAACTATGCGATGGACGGGGAATCGATCGGACTGCTCATCAACGTCGCTTTCTGCGCCTACCGGTGCGTCTTCGACAGCGAGAGGGACAAGATGTACAAGGATTGGTACTCAGACATCAATCCTTATTCCGGAATGTGTCCGGCCTCTCTGGCGGACCTGCTGGTCAAGTCGTTCCACGGCGACTACAAGGATTCCTACCTGCACAAGTTCTTCCTCAGCAAGGGGGACAGGTTCACCGCGCAGGACAAATGGGTCGCCTACTGCACCGACTACGACAGTCCGGACAACATCGGGAAAGCCGGTCCCTACAACGAAGACATAGCGATGATGAAGGCCGCGGAGGGACTTTCCGATCCGGCGCTTTTCTATTTTCCGGCTTCCGGAGAGACCGTTTATAATCTCGACGACCTGAACAAGATCAAGGCCGACGAGATCAGGGAGGCACTTGACTTCTATGCCTTGGACGCATGGCTCGCCGTCAAGCTGCAGGAGAACCCGAAAAGGGATCTGAGCAAGCGGCTGATCTACGAGAGATTCACTGTCAAGTACCTGAAATTCATCGGCAAATACGACAAGGATGACGAGAACTTCAAGCGCTACAACGAGGCCACGACAGCTGTAGGATGGCATCAGCTGCCACCTCCGGTCCTGCTGCTGGGACTGCTGGAGAAACTAATCGCGGTGGCCGTTTGGCTTGTGCCATGCCTGGCGATGCTGCTCATGCTTGTCATCGGGGCGATAGACTATCCGGTTCTGGACAATGTCGGCAAATCCGTCTATTGGGTCTGGGGCGGAGGAATCGTGTTCCCGCTGCTGCTGAACATATTCTTCTACAACAGAAGTTACGACAGGAATCTGTTCACCTACATATTCAGATACATCGCGGGGACCGTCGCGGTCTATTTCCTCTGCAAATGGTTCCTCGGAAAGTACATCATCTATGTGACAATCGCGGCTGTGGTCGCTGCGATTGTGTGGTTCGCAAAACAGATGTTCTCACGTGACGAGGGCGCGTCCGAACTTAGGAAGATGTGGAATCCGAATGAGGATCAGACCATTCTGGAGCCTCTGCATTATGCGTTCGATCTTTCGGAGGACAAATTCGTCTCCTCTTTGTTCGCCAACGAGAAGTTCTACCGGTCCAAGTACCTGAAAAGTTTGCTTCACAAGCTGAAGCATCTGGTTCTGGCGGGAATCACCACCTTCCTGCTACTCTTCCCTATCGCGTTCATCCCCAAGATCAGCGACACGGAGAAAATCACGGAAAAACATCCGAAAATCGGTAACACCATCAACAAAATAACAGAAAAGACTCATGAAGACGTGTCAGAAGTGCGGGAAGACGAACAGGAATGAGGCTTCGTACTGCAAATGGTGCGGGGAGAGGCTGGTTGCGATAGCTGAACCTGTCGAAGTGGCCGGAACGGGCGGAGCTTCTGGAGCGTGTGCTTCGACAGGTTCCGTGTCCCCGGTGACACCAGCAAACGCAACGGCAATGCCGGACGGGATGATCGCCAAGGACTGCATAAGAGAGCCGCTGGCGAA
>DCCQ01000125.1:0-43867 GCA_002314195.1 Bacteroidales bacterium UBA1077
GTGGCGTCGAATCTGGCATGGAATCCGGAATCGCAAAGCGCAATCGAATGTACCTTGATTCCGGCGGGTAAAATGGCATTTATTTTGTAGCCAATCGCGCTTGCGTCAATGTCCGGATTGGAGACCTCGAAGTGGGCGACGTAATTGATTGCGTTGACCTTTGAATCCGTCCTTCCGGCACCCGTGACGGCTATGTCCTCCTTCAAGAGAGTCGAAAGAGCATTCTGAAGACACTCCTGAACGGTCGTTGCTTGGTTTTGAATCTGCCAGCCGCAGAATGACGAACCGTCATAGGAAAGGATGATCCTGTAGCGCATTTTTTAGATTGTTAGGTTGCAAAAATAGTAAAAAACAAAGTAATATGGAAAGTGTAAACATCAAGGAACTCAATGACAGAATCCAGAAGGAGAGCGCCTTCGTGGACATGCTGTCCCTTGAGATGGGCAAGGTCATCATCGGACAGAAGCACCTTGTGGAGAACCTTTTGATCGGACTTCTCGCCAACGGACATATTCTTTTGGAAGGTGTCCCTGGACTGGCCAAGACTCTCGCCATCAGTGCCCTGTCAAAGGCCATCGACGCGAAGTTCAGCCGTATCCAGTTCACTCCTGACCTTCTTCCTGCCGACCTCATCGGTACGATGATATATTCACAGAAAGACGAGTCGTTTGAGGTACATAAGGGGCCGGTCTTCGCCAACTTCGTGCTTGCGGATGAGATCAACCGTAGCCCGGCCAAGGTGCAGTCTGCTCTTCTTGAGGCCATGCAGGAGCGTCAGGTGACGATCGGAGACCAGACTTTCAAGCTACCGGAGCCGTTCCTTGTGATGGCTACCCAGAACCCTATCGAGCAGGAAGGAACCTATCCGCTTCCTGAGGCCCAGGTGGACCGTTTCATGCTGAAGGTCATTGTGAGCTACCCTAAGAAAGAGGAGGAAAGGCAGATCATAAGGATGAACAACTCGGGCGAGTTCCCGACGGTCAATCCGGTGATCAAGCCTGAGGACATCGTGCGCGCCAGAGGTGTCGTGAGGGATGTGTATATGGACGAGAAGATCGAGAGGTACATCGTGGACATCGTCTATGCCACCCGTACTCCTGAGGACTACGGTCTCGGCAAGATCAAGGATCTCATCTCGTTCGGCGCCTCGCCTCGTGCCAGCATCTCGCTGTCAATGGCTTCCAAGGCCTACGCTTTCATCAAGAGAAGGGGCTACGTGATTCCTGAGGATGTCAGGGCTGTCTGCAATGAGGTCCTGCGTCACAGGATCGGGCTGACCTACGAGGCCGAGGCGGAGAACGTCACGACCGAGCAGATCATCGCCGAGGTCCTCAACGCCGTACAGGTTCCGTAATGGTCAATGTGTAGTTGGTTTTTAATCAGACATTGCAATCATGGCGGCGACTTCATCAGTTAACTCAGCCAACGAGCTGCTCCGCAAGGTCCGCAAGATAGAGATCCGCACAAGGGCTCTGTCGCACCAGATTTTTGCCGGGGAATATCACAGCGCCTTCAAAGGACGTGGTATGGCTTTCAGTGAGGTGCGCGAGTACCAGTATGGGGATGATGTGCGCTCGATGGACTGGAACGTGACCGCGCGTCTGCGTTCTCCTTACGTCAAGGTCTTTGAGGAGGAGAGGGAGATGACTGTGGTTCTTCTTATCGACATCAGCCGTTCCGGCCTTTTCGGAACGAGCGGGATGACGAAGAGGGATATGATCGCGGAGATCGCGGCGGTCCTGAGTTTCTCGGCCATAATCAACAACGACAAGGTCGGGGCGCTTTTCTTCAGCGACAGGGTGGAGGAGTTCATCCCGCCGAAGAAAGGACGCAGCCATCTTCTTCACATCATACGTGAGATCATCGAACTCAAACCTAAGTCAAACGGCACGGATGTCGGTCAGGCCCTGCGGTACCTGACGAACGCGATGAAGAAGAAATGTACTGCTTTCGTGCTTTCCGACATGCTGGACGCCAACCCTGACGGCTCGCCCCGCTACGAGGATGCCTTGAAGGTGGCGCGCAACCGCCATGACATCTCTGTCATCAAGGTTCATGATCCCCGTGAGAGGACGATTCCGGATGTGGGATTGGTTCACGTTAAGGATTCCGAGACTGGGGAATCGGCTTGGATCAATACTTCCAGCAGGAAGACGAGGGCTGAATATTCAAAATGGTTCGGTGCCGCCGAGGCTGAGGAGAAGAAGCTGTTCAACCGCTATCATATTGATTCTGTCGACATTGCTACCAATCAGGATTACGTCAAGGGGCTGATGACATTTTTCGGGAGGAGATAGAAATGAAGAGATTTGTTTACGGTCTGTCGCTTTTCTGCGCCGTGATGATTACCATCGCCGCCACAGGACAGCAGGCGCCGCAAGGTAAGGGAATGCTGATAAGATCCGAGGATTCCTTCCTTGAACCGTTGCAGAAGCGTGATTCCGCTCTGATCGGGGACCAGTTCCGCTATGGCTTTCACTTGAAGGATGTCGCAGAGGGCACGAGGTTCGCGCTCCCGGACTTTTCTAAAGGGTTCATGGACAGTGTGGAGATCGTCCTGCCTTTCATTGTGGACACGGTTAAGGTCCAAGGCAAAAAGAACGAGCCTAAGTCGTACGACATAGATGTCTCGATGGTCGTAACTTCCTTTGACGAAGGTAAATACGAACTTCTTCCGCTTTCTTTGATAAGGGCTTCGGGCGTGGACAGGACCGACACGTTGGTCTTCGCTTCAAAGACACTTGACATCTTCACTATGCCTGTGGACACGACGACCTATCAGATCCACGACATCAAGGGGCAGATACGTTATCCGTTGAAAGTTTCGGAAGTCATTCCTTATGTTTTAGGAATATGGGCGGTCGCGATTGTCGCCATCCTTATCTGGGCATTCTTTGCGATGAGGCGCAGAAATGAATCCGGTTCCATCCACAATGACCCGCCTTATCTGGTGGCTTTGCGTCGGCTCGACCATTTCCGTGGCAGCAAATACTGGGCTCCGGAGAAGCAGAAGACTTTCTATTCCGGAATCACCGACGCGTTAAGGGAATATATTGACGCACGCTACGGCATCGACGCCATGGAGATGACGACCGCTGAGATATTCAAGGATCTCAAGAGTTCCGGTGTTCCTGCAGACCTTTACGAGGAGATGAAGACTCTGTTTGAGACGGCCGATTTCGTGAAGTTCGCCAAGGCTTCCGCGTCTGATGAGGAGAATGCGGCCGCGCTGCCTGCCGCCGTACGCTTTGTGACAGTCACTTACCAGTCTCAACTTGCCGAGGAGGAGGCCGCACGCAAGGCAGCCGAAGCGAAATCCCTGGCCAAAAAGGAAGGAGGTGAGGCGTAATGTTCTTTGAATATCCTATATTACTTTGGCTTCTGGTGGTTCCGGCCCTGCTGGTTCTGCGTTATCTCTACGTGGAACTGAAGGATCGGAGGCCGCACCTCAGGGTTTCAAGTCTCACGCCTTGGAAATCAGGAGGGAATACGATCTTGAACGTGGTCAGACATATTCCTTTTGTCCTAAGGATCGCGGCTCTGTCGCTGATTGTCGTGGCGATTGCCCGTCCGCGTTCGTCCACAAAGGTGGAAAAGGTTGACACGGAGGGAATTGACATCGTGCTTGCGATGGATGTCTCGACCAGTATGCTCGCAAGGGACTTCACTCCGGACCGAATCAGCGCCGCCAAGGACATCGCCATCGAGTTCATCGCCCAAAGGCCTTCCGACAGGATGGGAATCGTGGTGTTCGCCGGCGAGAGTTACACGCAGTGCCCGCTGACAACCGACAGGGCCACCTTGATCAACTTGATGAAAGAGATTTCCACCGACCTCATCGAGGACGGCACGGCCATCGGCAACGGTCTTGCCACGGCTGTGGCCAGAATCAAGGATTCCGACGCCAAGAGCCGGGTCGTGATTCTGCTGACCGATGGTGTCAACAACTGTGGAGAGATTTCTCCTGAGACCGCCGCCGAGATCGCCAAGACCTACGGGATAAGGGTTTACACAATTGGAGTCGGGGCAAATGGCGAGGCTCCATACCCGGTGATGACTCCGTGGGGAGTCCAGATGCAGAATCTCAAGGTTGAACTTGACGAGAAACTGCTCTCAAGCATAGCCTCGATGACCGGAGGCAAGTATTTCAGGGCCACCGACAACACGAAACTTGCGGAGATATATTCAGACATCAACAAGATGGAGAAGGCCCGCACGACGATTGACAGTTTCCCGGTCTACAAGGAACTGTTCGGCACTTACGCTCTCGCCGCTTTGATCTGCCTGCTGCTGGAAGCTCTTGTTAAACTGTTGATAAGGAGGTTGCCATGATAATTTTCGCCGCACCGCATTATCTTTTGCTGCTGCTCCTGATTCCGTTCTTTTTTCTCGGAATGGGGCTTTGGTTGTGGAACCGACGCCGCCGTCTGCGCAAATTCGGAGACGAGGCTCTTGTGAACGAACTTATGCCTTCGTGGTCCCGCAACAAATTGTGGGTAAGAACGGTCCTTTTCTCGTTGGCGTTTTTCTTCTTTGTCATCGGTCTGTCCCGACCTCAGATGGGAGCGAAACTGAAGGAACACAAGACCAGAGGCGCCGAGATCATGATAGCCTTGGACGTGTCAAACTCGATGCTTGCCAAGGACTATTCTCCAAACAGACTGGAGAGGGCCAAACTGGCAATTTCCAGAATTACGGACAAGCTTCAGGATGACAGGATCGGGCTGATCGTATTTGCCGGAACCTCGTTCGTCCAACTTCCGATCACTTCCGATTATGTCAGCGCAAAGATGTTTCTGAATTCCATCTCTACCGAGTCCATTCCGATTCAGGGAACCGCCATCGGGGATGCCATCAACACGGCTATCCGCGGGTTCAGCGCCCAGAGTGAGCACAGCCGGGCGATCATTGTGATCACAGATGGCGAGAACCACGAGGACGATGCGGTGGCCGCCGCGAAACAGGCTGCCGACGCCGGGATCAAGGTTTACACAATCGGTGTCGGATCAACTGACGGACAGCCGATTCCGATGGACGGAGGCCTTTTGAAGGACAAGGACGGCAACATCGTCGTGACACGTTTGGACGAGGAAACATTGAAGGAGGTCGCCGCAGCCGGCGGTGGAGCCTACGTTCATGCCGGCAACGATGAGTTCGGCCTGACACCTATCATAGGCGACATCCGCAGGATGGAGGATGAGGAATATAATTCCGTGGTCTTTGAGGAGTATGACGAGCAGTTTATGTATTTTCTCGGAATAGCTTTGGCGTTCTTCGCCCTTGAGATGCTCATCGGGGAAAGACGCTCGCGCAGACATTTGTTTGAGGAAAAAAGATGATGAATATATTGAAATATGTTTTGACTGCGGCTTTGCTGACACTTTCCTGTGTGGCGGCTTTGGCGCAGACTGACCGCAAGGAAGTCCGGGCCGGCAACCGTCAGTTCAAGAAGGGGCATTGGCAGAATGCTGAGATTGAGTACCGCAAGGCTCTGGTGAAGGACACCTCGTCATTCGCCGCCAACTATAATCTTGCCGGGGCGCTTTATCGTGAAGGAAATTACGATGAGGCCGGTAAGTCCATGGAAAGATTGAAGGATGTCGCTCCGATGTCGGCCAATTCCGCTGACTACTATTATAATCTTGGTAATATCGCTGTCCAAAAGAAAGACTGGAAGTCTGCTGTGGATGCCTACAGGCAGTCCTTGCTGCGCAATCCGGGCGATATGGACGCGAAAGAGAATTATGCTTACGCCAAGCAGATGCTGAAGAACGAAGGTGGTGGCGGAGGCAATGATGACCAGAAGAATCAGGATCAGAACAACGACCAAAACCAGAACGGCCAGAACAACAACGACCAGAATCAGGACAAGAATAACAATCAAGACCAGAGCGGTAATCAGGATCAGAACCAGAATAATGATCAGAACAAAGATCAGAATCAAGGCGATCAACCTAAGCCACAGCAAGGCGAAGGGCAGGGGGACGCCAAGATTTCTCCTCAGCAGGCCCAGCAGATGCTGAAAGCGGTCCAGGCCCGCGAGAAGGAAACCCAGGACAAGGTCAACAAGGAGAAGGCGGCTCTGCTGAAATCCCGTCAGAAAGAAAAGAATTGGTAAAACAGGGGAATATGAAGAGATTGCTTTACATAGCGGCTTTTTTGTTCATGGCCTTTTTTCAGACCTCTGCCCAGAATGTCATCAGGGTTGAGGCACCGAATGTCGTCGCTGTGAACGAGCAGTTCAATGTTACATTCATAATAGAAGGTGAGAAGAGCCCGTCGGATTTTCATTGGTCCGAGGGTGATGATTTCCAACTGGTCTGGGGGCCGCAGAAAGGATCCAGTTCCAGCATTCAGATCATCAATGGAAAGAGGTCTTCTTCCCATCAGACAACATTCACATATATTCTGATTCCTAAATCCACCGGAACATTCCAACTTCCTGCCGCCACGGCCACGCTTTCCGGTGACAGGATCACATCTAACCAAGCCTCCATCCAGGTTGTCAGCGAGGGCGCGTCCTCTTCACAGTCCTCGGGACAGAACGGAGGCGGTAAATCCTCAGGCGGGCAGTCCTCTTCCTCCTCCGGCTCTGGCGATATCTCTTCAGACAATCTCTTCATGAGGTTGTCCCTAAGCCGTTCGGAAGTGGTTGTCGGAGAGCCGATCACGGCGACACTGAAGATTTATCAAAGAGCCAATATCGTCGGATTTGAGAATGCCAAACTTCCGACTTTCAATGGCTTCTGGAGTCAGGAAACCTATGTTCCGGACAACATAGAGTTCAAACGCGAAAGTTTGGATGACAAAATCTACAACACGGCGGTTCTCCGTACGTATGTTTTGATTCCGCAAAAGTCCGGAGTCATCACCATCGATCCATCGGAACTTGTCTGTGTCATAAATGTAAAGGTCAACAATTCGACATCGGGCAGTATCTTTGACCAGTTCTTTCAGGATGACTACCGTCAAATCAGGAAGAGGGTGACAACTCCTGCCGTCAAGGTAAAGGTGAATCCGCTTCCCGCCGGGCAGCCGGCGTCTTTCGGAGGCGGCGTAGGTAATTTCGGAATATCCGCGCGGCTCACCACCGAAAACCTTAAGACGCACGATGCGGCTTCGCTGATCATCACTGTCTCGGGACGTGGAAACGTTGCCCTTTTGGAGGAACCGAAAGTCAATTTCCCTCCTGATTTCGAGGTGTATGACACCAAGACGACCGAGAACACGGACAAAAGCACCGGCGGAACGTCCGGCAGCAAGTCTTTTGAATATCCATTCATCCCTAGAAGCCACGGTGACTTCACGATTGATCCGGTTGAATATTCCTATTATGATGTCAATGCCGGTAAATATGTGACCCTCAAGACTGAGCCGTTGCACATCAAGGTGGCCAAGGGAAAGGGCGGGGATTCCGCCCCTGTCACGACCGTGACATCTGGAGTCGAGAGGAAGGACGTAAAGAGCCTTGCGGATGACATCAGGTTCATATTCACAGGCAAGCCGAATCTTTCCGGCTCAGGAGCGTACTTTGTCGGTTCGGCATTTTTCTGGATTCTGCTGGCCTTGATGATTCTTGGGGCGGCCGCCGTGTACCTCGCGTTCCGTAAGGTTGCGGCGATGCGGGCAGATGTCGCCGGCACGAAGAACCGCCGCGCCACAAAGATGGCTCAGAAACGTCTCAAGCAGGCCGGCGAGTATCTTGACAAGAACCTCTACACGGCTTTCTATGAGGAACTTCACAAAGCTCTGATCGGATTTGTTTCCGACAAATTGAATATGGATATGTCTGAGATAAGCAAGGATAACATCGCTTCCGCTCTTACGGATGGTGGAGTCAGCGAGGAGCAGACCAAGGCTTTCACGGATCTTTTGGATGCTTGCGAGTTCGCCCGCTATTCTCCTGACGGAGGCAATGAGGCGATGAGATCTCACTATGAAGCTGCATTGAATGTGATTTCGTCAATTGACTCTGGACTTAGGAACGGTGGAAAATCTCTGAGAAAGGCAGCCACGGTCGTGACCTTGCTCCTGTCTCTCGGATTTTCCATGAATATTCAGGCGAAGGATCTGGACTCCCTCTGGACGGCAGGAGTGCAGGCCTACACGGATGGTAAGTTCTCCGATGCCTCTGAGGTTTGGACTTCAATTGAAAAGTCCGGACAGAAATCCGCCACGCTTTACTACAACCTTGGCAACGCTTGGTTCAAGCAGGGCAACTATCCTAAGGCGATTCTGTACTATGAACGGGCCTTGAGACTTGATCCTTCATATTCAGACGCGCGTTACAATCTGGAGTTCACCAATAATTTCGTGCAGGACAAGATCGAGCCGGTCCCAGAATTCATTTTGAAGAGCGTGGCAAGGAAAGTCTGCTATTTGATGGGTTCCAACGCATGGGCAGTCATATTCCTTACGCTGCTAGCCGCCGCCTTGATGATGGGACTTTTGTTCCTTTTGGGTGTGTCTGCCGGCAAGAGACGTGCCGGGTTCTATTGCGGAATAGCGCTTCTGTTGCTTTCCGCCGGGGCCTTGAGTTTCTCAATATGGCAGAAATCCGACAGTGTGAAGACCAATGCGGCGATTGTGATGTCACCGGTCTCTACAGTGAAGAGCTCACCGTCCTCCGGCTCATCCAAGGATCTGTTCGTGATTCACGAAGGCACCAAGGTCACGATTCTTGACGAGGTCGGCACTTGGAAGAACATCTCCCTCGCTGACGGACGACAAGGCTGGATTGAAACCGCTGATATAGAAATAATCTAATTGGATTAATATGAACAAGAAAGGCTGGCCAGATTTGTTTTCGGCCAGCCTTTCTTATTCGCTTGAACCGTCAGTTCCAGCGGCGTCTTTTTAGTCTCTTGTCAACGTCTGCCCGCCAATGAACTCTCGCATGATTGATGTCGGAGGAATCGCCGAGATCTCACTTGGCTGAAGAGCCACGATGTAGTCCAGGAACTTGAGCAGGCGCACAGCCTCGGTGTAGGCCGGAGAATTCGGAGAAATCCTGAGCAGAAGCGGCTCCGCATAGTATTTCAGCATCGGAAGCTCAAAGATCAGAGCGGAGTTGAACAGCACGTCGGCATTTTCCTGGAACGGGAATATATTCCTGCTTTCCCCTCTGCGCACGCTGTTCCACCTCATTATCGTCTCTTCCGGGGTTATGCCTCTGACTCTGTTGTCACGCACCATCCTGCGGAGCAGGCGGTTGTCCGATGTTGACATGTTGTTGTTCTCGTCGATGTTCAGTGAGGTCAGGGCAGAGACATAGACTCTGAATATTCTTGAGTTGTCAACCGCCGATGTCATCTCCGGGTTCAGGGCGTGGATGCCCTCCATGATCAGAATGTCCTTGTCCTCAAGGCGAAGCTTGTTACCCTCGAAGATTCTGTTTCCTGTTTTGAAGTCAAACCGTGGAATCTCTACTTCCTTTCCCTCAAGCAGTTCGTTGAGTTGCTTGTTGAGGAATTCAAGATCCATCGCGTAGAGTGACTCGAAATCGTAATTCCCGTCCTCGTCCTTAGGAGTATGCTCCCTGTCCACGAAATAGTTGTCCAATTCGATGACTTTCGGCTTGAGCCCCAACACTTTGCACTGGAGCGCGATTCGTAGAGAAGACGATGTCTTTCCGCTTGATGACGGACCTGCGATCATCACAATCCTCTTCGTTCCCCTTTCAGCATATATCCTGTCCGCTATCCTCGCATAATTCCTTTCGTGGAGCGATTCCGCCAAATTGATGATGCTGACGGCCTTGCCGTCTTTCACGGCCTTGTTCAGCGTCCCGACGCTCTCGATGTTGATGATGGAACACCAGTCCGAATATTCCTTCAACGCCGCTGAGATTTTGCCCTGCCGTTTCATCGGCATGACTTTGTTGAAGTCGGTCATCATCGGGGACTGAAGACAGAATCCGTCCCCCATGCCACTGATGTCGAACACCTTGAGATAACCGGTCGAAGGAATCAGCGGTCCATGGAACGTGTCGGCATTCCCGTCCAGATAGTATACGCTGCAGCTGAACGTTCCGAGACTCTTCTGAAGTTCGGCCTTCTGCGGCTGGTTGTTGGCGAGAAACAGATCCTCGGCCTCTTCGGAGAACATCTTTACCTTTGTGAACGGCAGGTCCTTCGCCACGATCTCCTTCATCTTCTCCCTGATCCTGTCGATCTCGTCATCAGTGACAAAATAAGGTTTATTTCGTCCGTCATCGCTCTTGCCTTTCTCTATGATCTCGCAGTACAGTCCGCTCGGCAGCGAGTGGTCGATCACAAGCACCTTGTCCGGATAGAGTTCCCTCACGGCGTTCTGGAGCACGAAGCACAGCGACCGTACGTAGCTCCGCCTCCCGTCCGGATGGTTGTACCCGATGAACTCTACCCTGTGCAGGTTCGCCGGTTTGAAACTGAGTTCTTTAAGCTTGTTGTCCACCAGGGCCGCCAGCACGTCGAACTTCTGTCCTGTCTTCTTGTCCGTGACTGTCGGGCAATACTTGTCTGACAGAACTTTCAGGTCCTGTCCGTTCCCGATCTTATGGTTCTTGCCGTCATTGACGCAAAACAAAGTTATCTCATTCTTCTCCATTTTTTCGTTTTACTTAAAAGAAATCTCCCAAAGGTAATCAAAAATGATGTCAAACAGTTCGTTGTAACAATAAATTAACAATCCTTGGCAGACGGATTGTTAAAATCGTTATATTTGTTGCCTTGTAATAATGTCATTAATTCTAAAGTGTAAAACAATGTCTGTAAAATACGACTCCAGCATCAATGTCTTGGGAAGCATCCCGGATTATCTTTCGATGATGGATTTCATCTGCGAATATCATGGGCGTGCGCCAGAGGGACAGGGAAGTTTCGCCTTTCGGACCCACAAGACTTTCGCCCGCTTCGAGGCTGCCATCAAGGCGGCGATAATGCGATTTGCGGGTGATGAACACAAGCAACTGTTCCTTGATGCGCTTTCTTCCTGCGATTTGTCCTCCCGGGAGAGATTGATGGTTCTTTTTTGGCAGATTGTATATTGCAACCCGTTGTTTCGCCGCATCTCGGAAGATGTGTTTATGAAGGCTGTCTATCAAGCTAGAGCCAATCTCTCGGCGCTTGATGTCCTTGCTTTGCTCCATCATATCAAGGAAACAGAGAAGAGAGAACTCGAATGGTCTGAGGCGACCTTGAAGATGTGTGCCTCCAAGTATCTCACCATCTTGAAGAAATTGGAATTGGCTGATGGGGCGGTCAAAAAGCGGATCATCTATCCTCCGATGACCTCCCGGCTCTTCGTTTATTTCATCCGGATGGCAATGATTGCTTATCCTGACCAGAAAACGTTGGACAATCCGATGATGGTGTTCAGTTTCTACGACAAGCCTTCACTCATCGCCAGACTGAAGCGCGTGGAGTTCATTCCTTTTTGGTATATTTCCCAGATAGGTGATGAGGTGATGATAGAATTAAAATAAAATATGTCTATGACGCAGACTTTTGATATAGAACACAATCGCCTTTTTTCGGAGCTGACAGCCACGCTCGGGGAAGACATTGTCAATATTTCAGGCAAGTGTAATGGTGGCAAGAGCATTCTCTTTGTCTATCCCCCAAAGGATGAGGAGGCATATATAGCCAAGGCCCGCGAGGTCTTGGTGGAGGGCTATGAACTGATAGACGTTCGAGCCGGCTTCATGCAATTTTTGGACGAGGTAGGTATGGACGACTTCGAGGAGAACTACAAGGATTATGGCGATGAGGTGTTTTTCAGTCAGAATTTTGCGGAGGGCACTTTCTTCCATTTCCTCATCTGCCGAATCAAGGAGGCATTTGCCATGGCCAAGATACCAGTGCTCGTTCATACGGGCGCACTCTATGGTATGAACTTCTCCAATATCAACATCATGGAGCATCCTGTGGTGATGGATTCTCGCATCCCACTAGTGGTGTTTTACCCTGCCACTGTCGAGGGTGAACAAATCTTGTTCCTCGGCAAGCAACCTGCCTCCAAGTATCGTTGCATCGTCATTAGATAATAAAATCCTAAAGAAAACTACGTTATGAAAATCAAAGATATTCTGTCCATCCAGTTGGACAACGACATCAAGAATGTCATCGACCTCAATTCGCAGGGCGAGGACGCTGTGAAGGAAGAACTCGACGGCTTTATCCTCACCGAGAGTCTTGCTAAGCATTTGTCCGACTTCCTCGACAAGTTTACTTCCGATATGAAGGAGACGGGCGTATGGCTCAGCGGTTTCTATGGTTCCGGTAAGTCTTACTTTGCCAAGATGTTGGGCTTCTTGATCGAGAACCCTGTCATCCAGGGTACCCCGTTCCGTGAGCGTTTCGCCCATAAGCTCGTGGGCTTGAACAACGAGGATTTTATCAGAAACCAAATCAATTCCCTCGACAAGTCGAAATACAAGGTAGTATTGTTTGATACCTCCAAACTGGACAATAAGCAGGGCTTTGCCTATATGGCTATGAGTCAGTTCTTGCTCTCATTAGGCTTGATGAACAACTGGGTTGGTTTCATGGAATATCATCTCATGCTCAGCGACCAGTACGAGGAATTCTTGCAGTTGGTGGAACAGCAGAACAATGGCAATCAATGGCAAAAGTTGAGACAGAACATGACCACCACGCTCAAAGCTTTGAAAAAGGCGATGTACGTCATCATGGGCGAGGAAAATTTCCGGGACACAAGGGCGATGGTGGAAGAACGCATCGGCACCTATGATGCCGACAAGCTGAAGGAAGACCTTTCGTTCTACTTGGCGAAGCATCCGCAGGAGAAGATAGTCTTCTTCATCGACGAGGTGAGCGAGTCTATCGCCCAGAAGAAAATCAACCTTCTCGACTTGGAGGGACTCTCCGAGTCGCTATCCGCCCTGGGCAACCGTGTTTGGACGGTGGGCATCGCCCAGCAAGCCTTCAACGATGTGCTCAATGCGGCGGGCTTGAACCTCCACTTGCTCAACAAGGTGGAGGCTCGCTTCAAGACCCGCATTCCAATCGCTGCCGAGGAAATTGACAAGATTATCCGCAAGCGACTGCTCGACAAGACCGATGCTGGCAAGCAGGAGCTGGTGCAATATTACGACAAGAATAGTGGTATGATTCAGGCGGTGACCAATATCTCCGGCCTTGCCCTCAGTGCCACCAAGGATCGTGATACCTACGCCGACTACTATCCTTTCTTCCAGCATCAGTTCGACATGCTCCAGTATTTCCTCTTTGGATCTCGTGACACCGTCACCACCCAAGTCGGTACTCGTGGCATGCTGATGTCGGTCTTCGATGTGCTCCAGAAGGAATCGATGACCGAGGAGGAGGTCTATACCCATGTGTCGGCGGTGGAACTTTGCAACCAAGCGATGGACAGCATACCTGAGTCGCTTCGCATCCGTTATAAACAGGCTGACGACCACATCCAGGCGGATGGAAAATTCAAGTTGGTGCAGGGCAAGCAGCTTTTGCAGGTCATTTATTTCCTTGCCAAGAGCGATGCCCGTACCACGGTGGAGAACATCACCAGCTCGTATGCCCGCCACCCGGAGCAGTATTACGAGCTGTTGGAGGAGGTGAAGCGTGCCGTGGCTTTGCTCGTGGAGAACAATGTGCTTCTTCAGACTGCCGACCAGTATCGCATCACCAGCCAGATAGAGCAGCAGATTATCGACGATATGAACAAGTACGACATCCCGGTCTATCGCCAGGAGGCGGAGATCACCGCTCGCTTGAAGCAGTTGCGCCTCACCAAGGCGGCGCAGTCGTTCTTGCAGGATGGCGTGAAGTACAGTTTCTGTGTGGAGACTGCCAAGGGCGAGAACTTCGCCAATCAGGGCGAACGCTACATGAAGGTAGTGTTCTACGACATCTTCCACGACGACCGTCAGCAGCTCATCAGCCAAATCAAGGTGGATACGCAGAGCGAAAAGGGCGAGATGGCCATCGTGCCCAACAATGCCTACGCCAAGCAGATGCTCGACTTGGCTGCCGACCTCTTGCGCATCGACTATATCGACACCAAGAGCTATTCCACCGACGAGGAGAAGAAGGTGCAGCGCACAATCACCGATACCCGTGGCGAGAAACAGAGCCAGTTGGAAGACCTGGTGCGCCGTGCCTACCAAGAGAGTACCATCGTCTATCTCTATAATACCTACCAGCTTACCGACGACAACTGCCTGAAGGAATTGGAGGCGGTGCAGCGCCGTATGGCTGGCAATGTCTTTACCCAGCGCCCTGCCGCTAACTTGGACGATAGTCTGGCCAAACAGGCATTGACGGCTCCTGTCGGCAAGCTTGCCAAGCTCTTCGGAGCATCCGAGGAGTTTAAGTTCTTCGATACATCCGGCAAGTTCATTGGCGACAACTTGGCGGTGGTGACAGAACTGTTGGCTCGCTGCAAGTCGTATAAGACGGGAGTCGACTTGGAGCGAGAGTTGGCGGCTCCACCTACGGGCTATACCTACGGCATCATCGTCACCACCCTTGCCGCCTTGCTGCGTGGCAACAAGATTATTGTGAAGTATGGTGGCGAGGATTTCCATTCGGCTACCGACGAGGGCGTGGCAAAAGTATTCGACAGCAGCCGTGCCTTCGAGAAGGCGAGCTTCAAGGCTGTGATGCAGTCGCTCTCCTACAAGGACCGTCAGGAGATTGTCGATATCTTGAAAGAGGATTGTCAATACAAGAAAATAACCGGCGAGGAGCAGCCTAACTACAATAAGAACGACTTCGAGATTGTGGATTGTATCCGCACCTTGTCCAAGAATCTGTCGAAGACCGTTTGCGACAAGATTGAGCTTGATGAGGACATGGCTGCCTTGTTCCCTCGCTCGGTGAAGGCTCGTACCATATTCAACCGTTTCAACAAGACGGTGACGGATGTCAACTATCTCAACATGGCGCACGATTTCCTCGACATGGCGTATGACTATATCGCCGCCGTGGGGCAGGTGCAGAAGGACTTGCGTTTCATCGACACCCAGTTTGCCGAAATAGAGGAAGAGAAAGACTTTATTGCTGAGGTGAAGGACGAGTTGGAGAAGACCAGTGCCGACATGACTACCTTCAACCAGAAGCGAGAACTCTGGCAGCAGGCTCGTGACAACGACTTGGTGCGCAATGCGCAGATAATGCGACAGACCACCCAGGACATCAAGGACCTCTACTATCTGATGATGCAGCATGGTGCCGACCAGCTCGCTGAGGCTTGCATTGACTTGCTGGGCAAGGCGGATGCCCTCAGCCAGAAGTGCGATGCCTATCCAAAGGAGTGGAACACCTCTATATATAATAAGGTGGAGGGATTGGAACGCAATTACCAAAAGTTCACCGCCATCAAGGTTGATCTTGGCAGCGGATGGAATGTGTGTTGCCGCAAGAGCAATATGCAGCTTCGTGACATGGAGTATAAGTTGCAGCAGGTGCAGAACGATGCTCAGAACCTGGCACTTTTGGAGATGGAAATCGTCAAGACCGACCCACATCAGGAGGAACAAGGGCAACAGGAGCAAGGACAGCAAGAGGGGCAGCAGGAGCAAAAGCCAAAGGTCTATAAGATGCGCTCCAAGATGCCTCATGGCAAATGTTCCGTGGTGGAGTATCGCCAGTGGCTCCAGCAGCAGCTCTTGCTCGTGGGCAAGATGGGCAAGGACGATGAAGTGAACTTTGATGAGTAATTGGAAATCACGAATTGTGATATCCAATTCTACTAAAGGATTTTAATAAAAATGTAAATGATATGAAACTGATAGATCATGTACTGAAGATAAGAGACCTTATCCAGCAGGCCATTGACAATAGATTCTCCCGACTGGGATTGCAGGCCGACGAGGCGCAGCCGGTGGAACAACTCTCTGCCGAGCAGCAGCCTAAGCGCCGTGTGCTCGATACCATCATCGCTACCCACCAGCAGGCATTGGGAAACTATGCCGAGGCTCGCTTGGAGGCTATCAAGGAGTGTGTCTTTACGCTCTTCAACCGTCTGGCTGCCATCAAGGTGATGGAAGACCGTGAACTCTTCCCGGAGGTAATCCGCCGCCGTGCGGAGCATGGCAACTTGTCTTACTCCCACAAGATGTGGTTGGAGGAGCACCCTGAGGAGCGCTCTGCCGAGCGCATGGGCTTGAAGAACTTCTTGCGCGATAAGTTTGCCGAGCTTTTCGACGATTTCGGCATTCCGCTCTATAAGGCTGACCATCCTTACGCCATCCTGCCTACCGCCGACGAGCTGGACGAGATTATCACGGCGTTCAACAGTATCGAGCAAGACCCTCAGTGTGGCGAGGACATCTGGAAGGGGGATGACATCCTCGGCTGGATGTACGAGAACTTCAATGCCGTGGAAAAGGCGCAGCTCAAGGAGAGCGGCGAGAAGACGGAATACGACAAGGTTTCGCTTCAGAGCCAGGTCTATACCCCGCAGTGGGTGGTGAAATTCTTGGTGGACAACACCCTCGGTAAGCAATACTTGGAGATGTATCCTGACAGCCATTTTATGATAGATGAGGAGACGGGCAAGACCAAGTATCTCATCGCCAATGCACCTCGCCGACAGGTGCGCCACCCCAAGGAGCGTGGTATCCTCGACATCAAGCTCATCGACCCTGCCTGTGGTAGCGGCAACTTCCTCATCTATGCCTTCTCTGTGTTCTATGATATGTACATCGACCAGATGGAGAATT
Source organism: Bacteroidales bacterium UBA1077 (assembly GCA_002314195.1). Classification (GTDB taxonomy): domain Bacteria; phylum Bacteroidota; class Bacteroidia; order Bacteroidales; family UBA932; genus Cryptobacteroides. Next base: position 16,688 of record DCCQ01000125.1, read on the forward strand.
ACGGGGCAGACTTCTCTCGCCGTGACATTCCGAAGCTCATCGTGGAGAACAATCTCTATGGTGTGGATTTGGACGAGCGTGCCGTGCAACTCACCCAGATAGCCCTCTTTATCAAGGCGATGCAGCTGAAGGGACGCCGAGGCGAAATGCCTACGTATTGCAATGTGGTGTCGTCGCATTTCACCTTGCCAGCCTACGAGGTGGTGAAGGACGTGCTCGAACAGAGCGGTGAATGGAACAGCAAGCAGAAGGAGGTTTTGCGTGACATCTGGAACGACCTGCACGATGCCTATAAGTTTGGCTCGCTCATCCGCCTGAAGGAGAAGATCCAGGCGTTGAAGCCACAGGGAGAGGGCACACTCTTCCGTCAAGACGAGGATGCAGACTTTTTCTCATTCAAGAATCTCACGTTGGGGACTTTGCGAAACCTGATGCACCGTTGGGGAGGCGAGGGCAGCAATGCCTACAGTCTCTCCCAGGTGAACGATGCCATGACTTTCCTCGACATCCTGACCAAGGACTTTGATGTGGCGGTGGCGAATCCGCCTTATACCGACAGCAGCGACTTCGGCGAAGAACTGAAGGCATTCACTGAGGCTAACTATAAGAAGCCGATGAAGTTTAACATCAACCTCTATGCTTGCTTCATCAAGAGATGCTGCGAGCTGACGGATGAACTGGGGAAAGTGGGAATGGTGAATCCACCTACATTTATGTATATCAAAACTTTCGAGGATGTGCGTAAATATATGGTGGAAAAAACTCATATATCATTGTTTGTGGAGTGGGGATATTTAGGAATGTTCTCACCAACTGCTCGTGTGGATAGTGCTTTCTTTGTATTGGATAAGTGTAAGTCGAAAGAAGATTCATTATTTATCAAATTGAACGACCTTTATGAGATGAAGCGTAAAAAGGTTTTGTTCGATGCTTATACTGACTATTGTAATGGTCAGCCAAACGACCGTGTCTATCTCCTTCCACAAGATAAGTTGAAGGCTATCAAGTCATGGCCTTTCATCTATTGGATTTCGGATGAGTTTAGAGAGAAGTTTGGAAGTGGGGATTTAGAAAGTATCGCAAAAAATTCTCAAGGAATGTCCGTTTCAAACAAAGAGAAATATCAACGATTTTATTGGGAGGTCTCACCAAAAGATATTTGTAAAGTTAAAGGGGATGGAAAGAGATGGGTGTTCTTTTCTAAAGGAGGCCCATTTAATAAATGGTATGGTAATAATTGGTTAGTTGTTGATTGGGAAAACGATGGTTATGATTTGAAACATTTCCCCAAAGCGGCTATAAGAAATCAAGCTTATTATTTTATAGAAGGAATTACATATAGTAGTTCAGGATCGAAGGGGACTTCTTTTAGATATTTACCTAGCAATTGTCTATTTAGCGGAGGTGGTCCATCAATAACAATAAAACCATCACATAATATTTCTTGGAAGTACGTCTGTGCGGTTTTGAACTGCTGTATAACTAATTATATGTTAGAATGTTTGAATCCTACAGTCAATACAACTCAAGGAGATTTAAACCGTGTTCCTTTTGTTGTGCCAAATAAAAGTGTAGAGAATACTGTTGCTTCATTGGTACAAGCAAATATTGCAATCAAGAAGCATATTTGCACCTATTCCATCATCGAGCAGAACTATTCCCGCTCCCCAATCAGCCCAGCCACTCTCCCTGAGTCCGAGCTCACTCGTTACTATAACTACGAGAATGCGCTCTTGACCCAAATCCTTTTGAACGAGGCCATCATCAACCGCATTGTCTTCGATGTTTATGAGCTAAGTGAGCACGACCGACAGATGGTGTTGGACAAGGAAGGCATCCCTGTGGGCGACCTCAGCGTATCGCAAGCAGCCTTGGATGCCTACAAGGTTTGGCTGAAAGACGAGGACACCGAGTTCCCACCCTCAGCCGAGGTTTGGGAACATTTGGATGCCCTCACTATTGACAACGACCAGCCACAAATCGCTGATTTTGATAAGCTCTACCAGAGCAACTATGGTTGGGAGGAGTTCTGTAGCAGCGAGAACCACCGCATGAACCCTATCGAGGTATGGTATCAGTTCCGCCAAGCCGGCATCCTGCCACCGCAACGTACCCAGAGCCTCGCCTTCGAGCTAATCACCGATGTCATCCGTACTGTCTTGGCAAAAGACGACGACGGTGTCATCCCACTTTGCGAGCGAATGGGCGAGGAGCCATTGGATGTGCGCATCGAGCAAGAACTGGTGGAGCGAGGCTACAGCGGAGGTCAAATCGCCCAGCTCATCCAGTTGGTCTGCATGAACCAAGGCGGCAGCAACAAGAGCCTGAGAAAATATCTCTACGAGAAGTTCTTCCAGCAGCTCAGCGACCACCTCAACCTCTTCATGTATCTGCCGAAGACCCCATTCATCTGGCACCTCACCAGCGGCGACCCTGCGAGCGGCCATTCCGCCATCGACCTCTATGTGAGCATCTACACCTGGAGCCGCGACACCCTCTTCCGCATCAAGAGCGTGTATGTAGCCAATCGGGAGAGCAGTCTTGCCGACCGCCTCGCCGCCCTCGACCCGACAACGCCAGGCGGACAGATGGAGGCAGCCCAAATCAAGGAACAGCAGCAAGAGCTCCGCCAATTCAGCGAAAAGATAGACCAGCTCCTCGCCAGCGGCTACGACCCGAAGCTCGACGACGGCGTGGGCAAGAACATCGCCCCACTGCAGAAAGCCGGCATCCTGAGTTACGACGTGCTCAACAGCGGCCAGCTCAAGAAATATCTCAATGCCGACTGGTAAAATAAGTGCTATCATTAAGAAAGAGAATCAGATGGAAAACGAAAATATGAAATGCCCAAAATGTGGCTCACCGAATGTGCAGTCGGAAGGCATGATTCACCTCTGCTTGGATTGCGGCTACAAATGGGAGGATGCGCCAAAAACAGATTTGGGTGAAATGATTATCTACCAATCGGACGAGGGGGTAAAACTTGACGTTCGTTTGGAGAACAAAACGGTATGGTTGAATCAAGAACAAATTGGAACTTTGTTCAATAAGAGCAAAGCAACAATTAGTGAACATATATCCAATATTTTCAGGGAAGGAGAACTGGATGAAAAAGTGGTTGTTCGGAAATTCCGAACAACCACTCAACATGGCGCTGTAGAGGGTAAAACGCAGAGTCGAGAGGTGAAATATTACAATCTCGACGTGATCATCTCTGTGGGCTACCGTGTAAAATCTATTCAAGGTACACGCTTCCGCCAATGGGCTACGGAGCGTTTGAATGAATATATCGTGAAAGGCTTCACGATGGACGATGAACGGTTGAAAAATTTGGGTGGTGGAAACTATTGGAAGGAACTGCTCGACCGCATTAGAGACATCCGTTCTTCAGAGAAGGTACTTTATCGACAAGTGCTCGACATATATGCCACCAGTGTGGACTATGACCCAAGGACAGATGCCTCGAAACTGTTTTTCAAGATAGTCCAAAACAAGTTGCATTATGCTGCTCATGGCCATACGGCAGCAGAAGTTATCTATGAACGAGCCGATGCCGACCAACCATTTATGGGGTTGACAACCTTTGAGGGTGAATCGCCAGCTATCAAGGATATCAAGATAGCCAAGAATTATCTGAAGGAGAATGAATTGAAGATGTTGAACAACCTCGTTTCTGGATATTTCGACTTTGCGGAAATCATGGCTTTGGAACATCGCCCTGTTTATATGATGGATTACGTGAAACAGCTTGACACCATTCTTCAATCTACAGGCCGTCCTTTGTTGAAAGGCTCAGGCAGCATCAGTCATCAAGAAGCAATGGACAAGGCATTGGCTGAATATAGAAAATATCAAGTCAAGACGTTAACGCCTGTTGAGGAAGCTTATCTTGAATCCATCAATGCTTTGGGGAAGATAGCGAGGCGAAAAGGAAAACAAAAAGGTGAACTATAAAGGGGAACAAGGCAATGATAGATAAATGGCTTGTAAATGATATAGAGGCAGCATTGGCTGTGCAGGGTAGGGCAGTCTTGACTGATGCCAAGGGGGAGGGAAAGTTCTTGCTGGGCTTTCTTCCTGATGATGTCGTGTTGCTGGATGTAGCCAGCACCGACCTGGCCGAAATCAAGGCGAAGTATGAGGCTGAGACACATCATGCCGACGAGAAGGTGGTGTTCTATACGCATCGCTCCAAGAATAATTTGACTTTCCTCTTGGAATATGCCGAGACCGCAAACTGTGTGGTGCTCGACGACATGGAGACTTACATCCGCAAGCACCTCTTCGCTGCTACGGGCATCAATACGCAATTGCCTAAGGCTGAATTGCTCGTGGCTGCCAAACTCGGCAAAGGCAAGGACTTGAACTGGTGGAAGAGCGTTGCCATGGGACTCGTCAAGCCGATGGATACGCACCAGCTCTTATTGGACTTGTTGGCTTCCCCTGCACAAACAGCCCAAGACATGGACACCGATGTATGGCGACTCTTCTCGGAAGAAGTGTTTGCCATGATGGGCAAACCCTATACCGAGCAACCTGCCTCCATGTTGGCTCAGACGGTGATGGATGCCATCTTCGATGGACTGGCAAACAACTCCATATCTGCCGAACTATTGTCTATATATAATAGGTGTACCAGCAGCCATGCCATGGATGAGATGATGGCGGACTATATCGCCCGATATGACAACTTGGGGGGAGTCGATGCATTGAAAGCTCATCCCGACCATCCATTTACAGCATTGGACAATCGTTTGTTCATGCAATTGAGCAAGGCTGTGGAAAATGGGGAGTTCATGGGCGAATATATCCAGTTTGTCGATGCCCGTACGAAGAGCAAGCATGCAACGAGCTACAAGGCTGAATGGCTGGAGGATGTGAAGACCCTGGTGGAATTTAAGAACGGCGACCTGTACAAGATAAAATCTTTGCAGGATTTCGCCATGTATTACCGAGATACATTTGCCAAGCTCGATACAGCGGTACGCCATCTCTATGCGGCATGGTTGCATGACGAGAGTGTGCTGCGTCCTTTCCAATTTCTATATGAACAGGCAGAGAAAGAGCTCTTGGACAAGTGGTTCTCTTTGGCAAAGGATTATGAACCTTCCCAGCAGGGATTGCTCAAGGAGAAGCTCTCGCAAGAGGGAAGAATCGCCATCTTGGTATGCGATGGATTGAGACTGGAAATCGCCGAGACCATCTATCAGCATTCTAAATCGAAGGTCGGAAATGACTTAGCTTTTGCCATGCTCCCTTCGGTTACGGAAAATGGCATGAGCGCCTTGTTTGGCTGCGATGGTGTGGAACTTTCTGCCCAGAACCGCTATGCTCACTTGAAGAGTGAGTTGCCTGGCGTAGAGGTGATGGATGCCGACAAGCTCAATAGTAGCGTCACCGCCCAGCAATTGGTTTTGATGTATGGCGACATCGACCAAGTGGGGGAGAAGAAGCAGTTGGCTGGATTGAAAGACATCAACAACTACGAGAAGGTGATAGCCGAGAAGATAGAGACGCTGCTCGGAATGGGATACAACAAGGTGTATGTCACTGCCGACCATGGCTTTGTCATTACGGGTATTCTGGATGAGGCTGACAAGATTCCAGTCCCGAAGGGTGAAATGATGAAGTTGGAGGAGCGTTTCTGTCTTGCCCATGAGGTACTGGATCCTGGCAATAGCGTGCCTCTTGTGGCTCGCCTGGATAACTTCTTGGGTTCTGAATATCAGTGTTATGCCCAGTCGGACAAGCCTTTCCGTACCAAGGGTGAGTATGGTTATGCCCACGGTGGCTTTACCCCGCAGGAATGTCTCGTCCCTGTTTATGAGTTTGGCAAGGATGCCAGCGAGGAGGTGCTGGATGTCAAGATAGCCAACAAGAAGGATTTACAAACCGTAGGAGGCCAATATTTCAAGCTGAAACTTCAGGCGGAGCAAGCTGCGGATAACGTATTCAAACAGGAGCGTCGCATGGAGATTCAGCTTTTCGATGGCGACAAGCTACAGTCGAAGCAAGTGGTGACCATCAAGCAAGGACAGTTGCTCGACAACAATGAGTTTGAGATGGCATCGTCGGGCAAGATGAAAGTGGTGTTGGTGGATGCTGCCACCAAGCAACAGATTGATTTCTGTGAGGTAAAAGCATCGGCAGCAAGAGACTTGGATGATTTATTTTAATAATGTGTAGAAAGTCATGATAGAACTAGATAGAAAACTCCTGGACTTGTTCCAGGGATTTGTGGTGAGAAAGGACATCGTACGTGCCGTCAAGGTGGGTGCCAACGTGCCTGTGTTCGTACTGGAATATCTTCTCGCCAACAGTTGTAGCACCGATGACGAGGAGAAAATCAAGGAAGGCGTGGAGAACGTGAAGCGCGTGCTCCAAAAGCATTACGTGAACCCCGACGAGGCTAATGTGGTGCAATCCAAAATCAAGGAAGAGGGCTCTTACAAGGTCATCGACAAGATTTCCGTGCGCTTGGATGCCTCGAAGGATAAGTACTGGGCGGAACTGTCCAACCTAAACATCCGTGAGGCGAACATCGACGAGAGTCTTGTCACCCGGCATGAGAAGATGATGATGGGTGGCATCTGGGCAATCATCGACATCGACTATGATTCGAGCATGATGATAGGCAACAAGATTTATCCTTTCGTGGTCTCCAAGATTCGCCCTATCCAACTATCCAATTTCAGTCTTGACCGTATCGTTGAGGCTCGCAAGGAGTTCAGCAACGAGGAGTGGCTCAACGTGCTGTTGCGCAGTGGTGGTTATGAGCCAGAGTCGGAGGGGATGACGGAGCGCATGAAGATGCTCTTGCTCTCTCGCTTCATCCCCTTGGTGGAGGCCAACTTCAATATGGCGGAGTTAGGACCGAGAAGCTCAGGAAAGTCGTTCGTGTTTAAGGAACTCTCGCCTTACTCCATGCTCGTGAGCGGCGGACAGGGAACGGCAGCCTCTCTCTTCGTGAACAATAGCAACGGACAGATTGGCGCCATGGGCAAATGGGATGCCGTGTGTTTCGACGAATCGACCGACGAACTCTTCAAGGACCGAGAGGTGGTGCCGCTGATGAAAGACTATATGGAGAGCGGTTCCTTCTCTCGTGCGGGCAAGTCGGGCGAGAAGTCGGCGAACGCCTCCATCATCCTCAATGGTAACATCAACCAACCGGTGGAAACGGTGTTGCAGACAAGTCATCTCTTCAGTCCGTTCTCCGACAAGATCAGTGACGACACGGCTTTCCTCGACCGTATCGGTTTTTTCCTGCCAGGATGGGAAATCATGAAGTTCGCTCCTGCCAACTTCACCAACCATATTGGTTTCAGCACCGACTTCTTCAGCGAGATGCTGCACCATTTGCGCAGGGACAATTATACCAATGCCCTGGACGAATATTTTACCTTGGGCTCACAGCTCAGACAGCGAGATACCAAGCCTGTAAGGAAAACTGTATCGGGACTCATCAAACTGATGCACCCCGACGGCAATTTTACCAAGGAAGACATCCGCAAGTATTTGGCTTGGGCGATAGAGATGCGCCGAAGGGTGAAGGAACAGTTGAAGCGCATCGGTGGCATGGAGTTTTGGGATACCAATTTCTCTTATATCGACAAGGAGAACCAAGAGGAAACCTTTGTGTCGGTACCTGAGGAGCGTGGAAGCAATCTGATAGAAGATGCACCATTGCCTCCAGGAACCTGCTATACGGCAACCTGCGATGGTGACAAAGTATCGCTCGTCAAGGTGGAGGTCATCACGATGCAAGGCAACGGTAAGTTGACGGTGAGCGGCACCTCTTCATCGGAGGTGAAGGAAGACATCCGCAACACCTATAATTATATCCGTGCCAACGAGAGTACCATTCTGTCGCAGAAACATTCGTTGATGCGACTGGATGTGACGGTGCAGATAACGGCTCTCTTGGGAACGACCCAAGTGGGAGGCGTCGGCTCAGCTGTGTTTGCCGCCATCGTCTCGTCGGTATTTGGGCGGAATCTGAAGCCAGCCTTGGGCATCATCGGTAATATTTCCATAGGCGGTGCCATCGTGAGGGCTACGAACTTCTCTGATAAGGTTTCGTTGTTGTCGGATAATGGAGCCAAGACGGTATTGGTACCGATAGACAACCTGCAAGAGGTGGCCACGTTGCCAGCCACGATTCTTGGTAAGACGGATGTGCCATTTTATGGCAACGCTCAGATAATGATTCAAAAGATGATCTGATCAAGCTACTAAAGAAAAAATATTTCTGTTTCTTTTGACGAAATTTCTGTTTCTTTTGAAAATTTACGTTTTGTTGTGCCATCTTTGCCGGAGTACATAAAGAACTCAAACTATGTTGATAAACATTCTTGGGGCGAAGTGCGTCGGCATCGAGGCTGTCCCAGTCACCGTTGAGGTGGACATCACACAAGGAATAGGAATACATCTGGTTGGTCTGGCGGATGTGGCGGTCAAGGAAAGCCTTTTGCGGACAATCACCGCTCTTCAGTCGCTGGGTTTCCGGATTCCAGGCAAGAAGATAGTCATAAATCTGGCCCCTGCTGACGTGCGAAAGAACGGCAGCGGTTATGATCTTCCGATCGCCATCGGCATCCTTGCGGCCTCCGAGCAGAAACATTTTCCCAGCCTCGACAAATATCTGATTATGGGCGAACTGGGATTGGACGGTTCCGTGCGTGAGGTTCAAGGCGCCCTGCCGTTCGCCGATCTTGTAGCCGGCCTGGGAATATCAGGGTGCATCCTTCCGTTACGCTCAGCCCTTGAAGCCACCGAATGTAATGACCTGTCAATATTCGGGGTGGAGACTCTGGCCGATGTCATCCGGATTCTTGAGGAACAGGAAGATTGCAGCGATCTCCTTGTCTGGAACACAAGGCTTTATAGAAAACTGGCCAGGAACTCCCAGCGGAGTAAAAAGCCGTCTGGCCATGACGTGATGGACTTCTCGGAGATAATCGGCCAGGAGGGTGCCAAGAGAGGAGTGGAAATCGCCGCCGCCGGAGGACACAATCTCATTATGGTTGGGCCGCCCGGCAGCGGCAAGAGCTCCCTTGCAAAGGCGATGGCCGGGATTCTTCCTCCGATGACCACGGAAGAAGCCATAGTCACAAGCAAGATCTATTCTGTCGCAGGAATGAAAGGCTCGCAGATCGGCCTGATCCGCACACGTCCCTTCCGCGCTCCCCATTACAGCGCGTCCCTCCCTGCGATCATCGGCGGCGGTGCAGGAGCCGACATCCGCCCCGGTGAAGTCACGCTGGCGGAGAACGGAATTCTATTTCTTGATGAATATGGCCAGATGCCGAAATCAGTGCTTGAGGCTCTTCGAGGTCCGATGGAGGATAGGAAAGTAACTATTTCAAGACTTCGTTCCAAGCTTGAATATCCCGCCTCGTTCATGCTGGTCGCCGCATCGAACCCTTGCCCGTGCGGCTACTATGGTGAAGGAGACCGCTGCCGCTGCACTCCGGGCCAAAGGCTGAACTATCTCTCCAAACTTTCCGGTCCGGTAATGGACCGCATAGATATTCAATTATGGCTCCATCCCGTTGACACAGTGAAACTTGTAGGACGCAAGAAAGGGGAGTCCAGCGAGGTTGTCGCACAAAGGGTTCTCAAAGCCAGAATCCTGCAAAAACAACGTTTCGCCGATGACGGGATATTCACTAACGCCGAGATGAACAACCGTCTGCTGGAGAAGCATTGCCAGTTGAATGAGGAGTGCCGCAAGGTGATGGAACTGCTCATCGGCCGCCTTGGACTGTCAGCCCGCGCATATTCAAGAATCCTCAAAGTCGCCAGAACCATCGCCGACCTTGAGATGTCCCGCGACATCAAACCTGAATATCTCCGCGAAGCCGCCGCCTACCGTTTCCTGGACCGCCTGAACCTTGAAACTTTCGGATAGTGTACACAAAGGCCAGAAAAATCAAATTGAAAATTTTGGTCTACCGTGCAAAATTTTCAATTTGCCTTTTTTCTGGCCATTGCCTTCGGAAGTGTGAAACCGTTTCTAATCGATGATTTGGACAAGTCCTTAATCCTCCCAGAAAACCGTCCGGGATTCGTCCGGATTGACCGTGATGTGTACCCGCAACGTCTCCTCCGGAAGAATCTCCTCGATGTTCTCCGGCCATTCCATTATGCAGAGGCACCCGCTGTCGATGTAGTCGTAGAACCCGATGTCAAGAGCCTCCGCTGTCTTGGTGATCCGGTAGAAATCAAAGTGATACATCGGTTCCCCGGAACCGGTGCGATACTCGTTCACAATCGCGAAAGTCGGAGAGCTGACAGCGTCCTCCCGCACCCCGAGCCTCCGGCAGACAGCCGTGGTGAATGTTGTCTTGCCGGCCCCCATAGGAGCGTAGAACGCAATGATATTATGCCCTTTTGTCTGTGAAAGGAACTCGCCCGCGGCCCTGTCGATGTCCTGCAGGTCTTTTATGACGATCTCGTGTCTCATGTCACAAATGAATTTACGGCCTCAGCCAAGTCTCCGGATTCTGCGGCGTGCGCCCCGACCAGATCTGGAAATGCAATTGCGTCTCACCACCTATAGTGTCAACCGTTCCGACAACTTGTCCCGTCTTCACCTTGTCCCCGGCCTTGACACTGACCGTCCCCAGTTTGCAGTAGAATGAGAAATAGTTGCCGTGCTGCACAAGCACGCACTTGTTGTAACCCGGCATGACCACAATCTGTTTCACGACACCGTCAAACACAGCCTTGATCTCCGTCCCGGCCGGAAGCGCGATGGTCACACCATTATTGAACGGAAGTTTGAGATTAGTGTAGACCGGATGGAAGCGCTGGCCGAAATGATCCACGACAGGGCCGTCCGCCGGCCACGAAAGCTTGCCCTTGTTCGCCTCGAATTTCTTGGCCAAGGTGTAGTCGATCGGTTTGCGTGTCACAGTCTTCGATCCTCCCTTCCCGGACTTGCCGGAGGAACCCTCGGTGGCGGCATGGATGATCCGCTCGATCTCTCTGTTGAGCGCCTCCACCTCACGCTGTTTTCTGGACAGGTCTGACTGGTACTTCCTCTTGTTTTTCTTAAGTTGGCTAACCAGGCTTCTTGCTTCGCCCTCCTCGGCCTTGAGCTTGTTCATCTCGGAAACCCTTTGAGCTCTGACCGCCTCGGCGTCACGCTTCATGGTGGCAAGTTCAGCGCTTTCTTTCTCAAGCTCCTCGCGGATGTCGATGATCTTCGAAGCCTGCATATTCATCTGTCTGGACAGATCCCGCAGGTAACCATATCTCCTGAAAGCCTGCCCTATGTTGTCGCTGGCCAGAATGTACATATACCAGATCTTCGGGCTTCTGTTTACGTAGGCCCCCCGCACAAGCCTGGCATAGTGCGCTGACAATGTGTCCAGTCTTGCCTTGATGGTCCTGATTTCCCTCTCCTTTCCTGCGATCAAGTCTGAATATTCAGAAATCTCTCTGTCGCTTTCTTCAATGAGCCGCTTCCGGGAGTCAACCTTGCCGCTGATGAGTGTGAGGCGGTTCATCGCATTCGCGCTTTTTGTGGAATTGACCCTGATCTGCCCGTCCAGAATGGCTATCTCTTTCTGAAGCCGTGCCCTGCGAGCCTCCTGCGCCCGAGTGTTTTGGGAATATGCCGGAATATGCCAGGCCAGGGCGGCGATGACAGCAAAAATGAATATTCCGGTCCGTCTTTCCATTATTCCTTACCCTCCGCTTTTCTGTTTTCCGCCAAAGTCCTGTAAACCTTGGCGAGGTCTGCCTCTCCAAGAGCCTCCAGCACAACGGCATAATGCTCCAGGCTTGTCACACTCTCTTTCGCGCCGTAGAGCATCGCATGCTTGAACTGCGTCTTGGCCTCCTGATTCCTCCCCAGAAGGTGAAGGATCCATCCGTATGTGTCCAGATACGTCGGGTTGTCCGGCTCTTTCTCGATGGTCTTCTTGCTCATCTCGCAGGCTTTCTTCAGCTTGCTGCCCTTGAGCGCAAGATAGTAGGCGTAATTGTTCAGCGCCGGTGCGTAGTCAGGATTGATTTTCAGTACCTGAGCGTAAACCTTGAAAGCTTCCTTCTCGTTCCCGAGCTCGTGGTACATGTCCCCGATGGAGGACAGGGCGGGAATCGTCACGGAGGTGTCGCCCTGAGCTATCTCGATGATTCTCTTGTTGTTGTCAATGATCCCCTGCCAATCCTTCCTGTTGTAGCAGGAAACATTCTTCATGTCCAGAAACGAGGTCTCCTTCGGAAATCTCACCAATGCGCTGTCGCAGGCCGCATCCAAGGCATCCCAGTCTTTCTGAAGTCCGAGAAGCTGGATGTATGCGCCTGTGGCTCCAAGGCTTTCAGGGTACAAGGTCATATTCTTGTGCAGCAATTCCTTGGCCTTGGCAATTCTTTCCGTTGAGTACCAGTATAACCCGGCGGCGGTGAGCGCTGAACTGTCAGAAGGATGGCACTGCACCAGATTCTCGTACAGAGTGTCGATCTGCGGCTTGACATTCTGGAGAAATCTCGGGTCGGAACGCCTTACCAGCATATCCAGATACTGCGTCTTGGTCTGGATGTCGGTTTCTTCATCAGAGATGAACCGGTTCACGGTCTTGAAAAATTCCGGAAAGTTCCGTCGGATGCGGTACACCTCAGACTCGCCGAGCAGGGCCGGCATATACCCGCTTTGCAAGTCCAGAGCCTCTCGGTAGTAGGCGAGAGCCGCCGTGTCTTTATATTCAGCCATCGAGTGGTCGCCCAGTTTGGTGAGGACGTATGGAGAGGAGAACTCCTTGTTATAGTCCTCCAGGGTCTTAAGCGCCTCTTTCGGCTTGTTCTGACGGAGGAGGATGTCGTACCTTGTGGCCGTCACGTTCTCGCTCTTGCCGAACACATTCTCAATCTGGTCCATAGCCGACAGAGCCTTGTCGTACTGGTTCTGCTTGAGGTAGAGGTTGACCAGCGTGAAATAGATGTCGTTCTTCTTAGGGAAATCCTTCAGCAGTTCCTCATAAGTCGCGATGGTCAGATCGTCCTCTCCCGCCAATGAATATGTCCGCGCGAGTCTTTCCTTGTACCAGAAGTTGGACGGATCGATCTCGGAGGCCTTTTTGAAATCAGCCTTGGCTCCGTTCACGTCGTTGAGGTAAAGCCGGCACATTCCAAGGTAATAGAACGCGGCATCGTTGCCCGGTGCCGTCTCCGTGATTTTCTCCAACCTGTCCTTCGCTTCCCTGTACTGCTGGTTGTCGAGCGCTGCGACAGCGTCAATCAATTCACTGTCAACTGTTTTTGCAATCTTGTTGTACTGTGGATGCCTTATCTTGTTCTCCTGTGAATATGCCAACCCGGACGCCACAAGCATCCCGGCCATAATCACCATTATCAGCCTTTTTCCGTTCATATTCTTATATTCCCGAGTCTAAAATACAAAAATAGCACTTTTATAAGAATATATTGATACGAATTTTGTGCCGTGCCCCTCAGGGGCTGTCACGAAGTGACAGGGGGTGGATTGCTATTGATGGCGACTTAAAGTAGTCGCCATCAATAGCAAAAACAGGTCCGGAATCCCGGGCCTGTCATATTCAATGTGTCTGTAACGACTAGAGGTTTACATTGTCTTTCTTCCAGTCAGCAACAGGAGGAACGATGCCGAGGGCGATGATCTCCTCACGCATGTTGCAGAGGTGCTCGTAAGACTTGCGGAGATCGGCCATTTCGGCTTCGGTTCCCTTAGGCTCCGTGAAGTGAACACCGGTCGCGTCGATGGTAGTAGGCATGGCCATCATCACATTCTTGAAACCGCACTTGTCGCAGTTTACATAGCAACCGGCGGGCCATGTGAACGGAGTTCCGCCCATCGCGCCTTCAATCATCTTCACAGCCTGGTAGGCTGGGCTCTGGAATGAAGAACGTCCGCGGAGCTTGATGATGTTGGAGCCACCCTGAATGGTGTCGTGCTTGATCTGGGCCCAACGCTCCTCGGAGATGTTGAACTCGGAGAGAGGCTTGCCGTCAACCTTGGCGTTTGAAGCGAACACGGCCATCTGCTCGCCGTGGCCACCATAGGTGTAGCAACCGGTAACCTTGTACTGCGGAACACCGCAAGCCTTCGCGATCTGCTCCTGAAGACGTGTTGAGTCAAGAGCGGCGAGAGAGGTGAGCTGGTTTGGCTTGAGGCCTGAGTGGATGAGAGCTGTGAGCGCTGTGACATCGGCCGGGTTGAAGATAACCACAACGTGCTTAACGTCAGGGCAGTACTCCTTGATGTAGTCTCCGAACTGAGCGGCGATCTGGCAGTTGCCCTTGAGAAGATCCTCACGGGTCATGCCGTCCTTGCGTGGAGCTCCGCCTGAAGAGATGATGAACTTGGCTCCTGTGAAAGCCTCCTTTGGATCGGTTGTCCAGCTTACGTTCGCTCCCGGGAACGCGCAGTGGCACATTTCCTCAGCGACACCGTGAACAGCCGGTTCGATGATGTCATAAAGGCAGACATTAGGAGTAAGACCGAGCATAAGGGCGGTCTGAGCCATGTTTGAGCCGATCGCACCGCCGGCACCGACGATGAGCAGCTTCTCGTTTGTCAAAAATCCCATGATTGAAAAATTTTATGTTAAAATCCTATAACTGTCAAAAGTGTTACAAAGATAACAATTTCCGTTGTATTTTCTTTCTAAATCAAAAAATCATTATATTTGCACAGATAAAAGAAGATTAACGCATTATATGGAACCTCCCAGTTCTATTCTGACAGACGGCAAATCTAAGGCGGACCCCCGATCGGAGGACCCGCTGTCGTGCAGCACATTGCATAATCATTTGTTAACCATCCCGGGTCAATCGGAGGACTACGGGAGTGTTGTCTTTTTGAATATCTGAATCTATGGCACTATATCTAAAAAAAGAATTGGAAGAATCCAGATCCCTGATCGGGGTCTGGCAGATAACCGAAACGGAAGAAAAGCTCCGGGAGCTGGCCTCTGTCCCTACCGATGAGATGGAGGAAATCTCGTTCATCAGCAATGAGTCTCTCCGCAAGCAGAGACTTGCGGTGAGGGCGCTTCTATGCGAGTTGTTCGGCGAGAAGGTTTACCTCAGCCATCACGACAACGGCAAGCCTTATCTTGAGAACAGCGTAACCAACATAAGCATCACGCACACAGATAAATATGTCGCTGTCATCCTGAATGACAACGAGGACGTGGGAATCGACATCGAGTCCCTGTCACGCGATTTCTCCGCCGTCGAGCGCAAGGCACTCTCCGAGGACGAGCTTGAGGATCTTGACGATGACAAGAGGAACGAGCAGCTGGCGATCTACTGGTGTGCCAAGGAAGCCATATTCAAAAGACTTTCCGCTTACAGGGTGAATTTTGCCGAGCAGATCGAGGTCGAGCGCTTCCGTCCTAAAGGGGAGGGAGAGCTTGACGCCACATTCATCCACAAGGACGGTTACGAGGAGGAATTCGAGCTTGAATATATCACATTCGACAACCATGTGCTTGTCTGGGTGGTCGGATAGAATTGTCAACCATTTTAACCTATAAGTATCATGTCAACAACGGTTTTGGTGATAATCGCCCTTTTGGCGGTCATATTCATTTACATTTTCCTGACGCAGAGGAATTTTGTCGCCCTGGAGGAAAAGATGAAGAACGCTTTCAGCCAGATCAACGTGCAGATGAAGTCCAGATGGGACGCCGTGACGAATCTGGTCGAGATGACCAAGCAGTACACCAAGTACGAGCACGACACACTTTCGGATGTGATTTCCAAGCGTGCCGGCTCTGTCTCCAACGCCGCGGAACTGGCCGAAAGCGAGAATGCGTTGAGGTCAGTCGTCGGCCGCCTGAATGTTGTGGCTGAACAGTACCCTCAATTGGGAGCCAACACGGTGTTTGTCAAGACTATGGGCGACATTAAGGACTATGAGGAGAAAGTTCGTCTCAGCAGGATGGTCTACAATGACTGCGTGACCAAAATGAACATGATGGTTCGCCAGTGGCCTTCTTCCATGGTGGCCTCCATGCTGCATTTCACGACACATGACCTCCTGCCGGAGGACCAGTCGGTTGTCAACGCCCCTTCCGTCTCGGACATATTCAACAAATAAGGCGATGAGAAGGCTTCAGGCATTTTTCCTGGCCGCCGTCGTTTCGCTCGTCGCTGTCCCGCTATGCGCCGGCAGCGATGTTGATTCGTTGAGAATCAATGTGGAACTGCGTGATGACGGATCTGCGGAAGTGACCGAGACGTGGCGGATTGACGTTTCCGATGATATTACCGAATGGTATCTTGTCGCCGGCAACATGGGCCGTATGACCATCGAGAATCTGAGGGTCAGCGATGAGACCGGCAATGAGTATTTCAATGAAGGAGAGTGGGATGTGAACCGCGGCCGTGCCCGCAAGGCTGACAGGTGCGGGCTTGTCACAAAATCCGACGGCTACGAGATCTGTTGGGGCGTGGGAAGCTCGGGCTGGCACACTTATACCGTGCGCTATCTGCTTACGGGTCTCGTGAAGGGACACGAGGACATGGACGGGTTCAACCACATGTTTGTGGCACGTGACCTTGGGTCGCCTCCTCAATCCATCCAGTTGACAATCAGAAAGCCGGGCGTGACTTTCACGGCCGAGAACACAAAGGTCTGGGCGTTCGGCTTCCGTGGCGAGATTCATGTCGAGGATGGTGCCGTGGTCGCCCGCACAACCGAGCCTTTCACCGGAAGAAGCGCTTTGATCGCGATGGTCGGTTTCGAGAAAGGGGTCTTCCATCCTGCTCTTACAGAGGACCGTACCTTTGACGAGGTGCGGCAGACTGCGATGGAGGACAGTGATTATCGTGAACCTGAAGATGAAGGAGATGAAAGCTTCTGGTATGGACTTCTTATCGGTATGGGTGTCGTTCTGTCCGTTTTCGTTTCTG
This sequence comes from Bacteroidales bacterium UBA1077, assembly GCA_002314195.1. Taxonomy (GTDB): domain Bacteria; phylum Bacteroidota; class Bacteroidia; order Bacteroidales; family UBA932; genus Cryptobacteroides. The sequence goes on from DCCQ01000125.1 coordinate 33,596, forward strand.
TGAAGGTGATAGTCAAGACGGTCCGGCGTAAAAGAGAACTTCTAGGAGGCCGCATGAAGGATGTGGCGTGGTTCAGGGACGCTCCTTTGGGTGGGGACTTGAAGAGGTCCAGCAATATTCTTCTCGCATTCTCTGGCAACACAATGCAGGAGAGGCAGAACTTGATCGCCGCCTACATAACCAGAATTTTCTATCGCGGCGCTTTCGAGATTGTCCAGCGGCCTGGAAAATCAAAGCCTTTGATGAAAATCAAGGACCTGGAGATTGACGGTCACGACGATTCCAGTTCGGACATAGGACTTGAGTCGAGACTCTATTCATTCATCAAAGAGGCGGCAGGGGAGGATGGAATCCTGCAGAAAAACGAACTTCAGCGTTGGGCGGACCGCCACGGCGAGGATCTTTACGATTGGGGACAGGATGCCAAGAACGGCTCCACAATCTGGACTATTACCCCGGAGGATGCCAGACAGGTCTTCGGTCTCAGAAGGTATCTGAAAGATTTCACTTTGATAAAGGACAGAGGCGTTGTTGAAGTCAAACTTTGGAATGACTACCTGATCTTCGCTTCCTTGTACGGCATGGCCGATCAGCTGATGAAGGATTTCCGTAAGGTGTGTCCAGAATATTTCACACTGACTTCTGCCGCTGAACTCCTTGATGACGACATGACCACTTTGGTGATCTGGAACATGATCAACATGACATCTCGCAACTTCAATATGGCGGCCAGCACTTATGAGGCTTCCCGTTCCGGCGATTCCGGTTCTTCCTGGAGCGGCGGTGGCGGCATGGCATCCTGGGGCGGTGGCGGAGGCTTCTCCGGTGGCGGCTCCGGCGGCGGAGGACGCTGATGAAACCGTTAACCGAGCCAGTTGTAGCTACACGTACACAAGCAGACCCATTGATGCGATCGGACCTGTTTGCGGCCCAAACCAGTCACTGAGACCGACCGTCGAAGTGATGTTGTGCTCATGCTATTATCAATCAAAAACTTAAGAGGATATCTTTGGCGTATAACAACTAAAGACGGCTCGTTATCTAAACGATACTAAGCGTGTTACCCGCCACTCGCTGATTATGAGGCTGTGGCAGGTCATATTCAACAAGTTGAGTGTCACGGCTTTCATTGGCGGGCGGAGGGTGCCGGGCTGTCAACGAAGACCGGTGGGGTGAGAGTGATGATGAAAAAACAGGTGGGGCTACAAAAAAAAGCGGACGAAATTTTCGTCCGCTTTTTGTCGGGGTACAGTGACTCGAACACTGGACCCTCTGGTCCCAAACCAGATGCGCTAGCCAACTGCGCCACACCCCGATAACATTCCTTCGGGTTGCCCCCTCAGGCCTTCCCAGACAACCACTCGTTAGAGATGTTCTCATTGGAAAGGACTGCAAAGTTATGCCTTTTTTCTTAATTCGCAAAACTTTTTTAAAAAAATCCGTTATCTTTGAATGATAATATTCAAAGTCCTATGGTCTGACTACCTCTGGCGGTATGAGTATATTCGGATTTGCGGCTTTGTGAGGAAACACAACAAGAATTTGGTTATGATTATTCAGGCTAAAGGCATTGAGAAATCTTTCGGAGATCTGCATGTTCTTAAAGGGATTGATTTTCAGGTTGATAAATCTGAGGTCGTGTCTATTATGGGAGCTTCTGGAGCCGGGAAATCAACGTTGCTTCAGATTCTTGGCACATTGTCGACACCTGATGCCGGCTCGCTTGAGATTGACGGCACGGATGTCCTGCATTTGAACGGCAAGGGCCTGTCCGCTTTCAGGAACAGAAGGATTGGCTTCGTGTTCCAGTTCCATCACCTTCTTCCTGAGTTCAACGCGCTGGAGAACGTGATGATCCCGGCTTTCATAGCCGGACGTTCTGACAAGGATGCCAAAGCCGCGGCCACAAAACTGCTTAAGGACATGGGCTTGGCTGAAAGAATGGAACACAAGCCATCCGAACTCTCCGGAGGAGAGCAGCAGAGGGTCGCCATCGCAAGGGCCTTGATCAATGATCCGGCGATCCTTTTCGCCGATGAGCCGTCCGGCAATCTGGATTCTAAAACCAAGACCGAGATTCATCAGCTGTTCTTTGACCTGCGGCAACGTTACGGACAGACAGTCGTCATAGTGACACATGATCCTGAACTGGCGAAGATGTGCGACAGGTCTCTGTTTATGCGTGACGGCCAGTTTGTCGATGAATAGCTGTTCTTGGCTCCGGAATATTCATTATGAGCGTCTTCCACTTTAAAAGGTTCAGTGTGGCCAACGAGCGTTCCGCGATGAAGGTCAACACCGATGGGGTCCTTCTCGGGGCGGCCACAACGGTGCTTCCGAGTGACAGGCAAGTCCTTGATGTGGGCACCGGCACCGGCACGGTGGCCTTGATGATAGCCCAACGCATTGAGACGGAATGCCTTGACCAGAATTGGCATATTCAAGGAATAGACGTTGACGCTCCGTCCGCGGATGAGGCTGCGGAAAACTTCGGTCAGTCCCCTTGGCGGGAACATTTGGAGTCTGTGAATATCGGTTTGAAGGCTTTCAGGCTTGCGGACAATGGAAGCCGCTATGACCTGATTGTCTCGAATCCACCATATTACGACAATTCGCTTCAGGCTCCGGAAGTCAGGCGCAACTCCGCGCGACATACGGGCGATTCGGAGTCCTCTTCCGGGGCAGAACCCCTTTCCTTCCGGGATATTCTTGAATATGCCTCCGAAGTTCTCGGTGAATATGGCCGTGTCTCGATGATACTGCCGTCCGATCAGGAGAAAGCGTTGCTCAGGTATGCCCGGATGTGCGGATTTGAACCATGGAAAATCATGAGGATCAGATCTGTGGAGCGTAAGCCTGTGTCAAGGTTGATTGTTCAGTTTGCGAGAAGAGGAAAGTTCGGCGGCTCACCCGCGGAAGAGTTCTTGACTCTTCTTGACGAAAGAGGGAAGCGTACTTCACAGCATGCTTCCCTCGTAACAGATTATTATCTGTAACCAAACTAACCATTAACCAATTGACCAAAAAAATAATCTGTTGTTATTTTCGTTCATCTTTCTTGTTTTCGTTCTTGTTCAGTCTGTGGATCTGTTGTCTGCGGAATGATTCCTCGGCTATGAACAGTTTCGCCACTTTTTTGCCGGGGAGTATCTTACGGTACTCAACGACGTATTTACTATCAATATCCTTGCCACAATTCTGCGATTCTATGTATTTATCCAACAAAGAATTGATTTCATCGTCATTTTTACCGGCCTTAATGGCTTCATCGAGAACTTTGTAGGCGTCTATGACAACCTTGAACGAATTTCTTTTCTCGCGTTCGCATCTGTTGTAAACAGGCCAGAACCTTTCGGCTTCGGCGCTTGTCAGATCCATCGCGTCGGTAAGATAGGCGATTTTCTCCGCTTTCCACCTGTCGTGCCAATCCTTCTTGTCTTTGTCCTGGGCCATCACACCGGTGACGGCGAAGACCAGAACCGAGAGTATGAATAATGTCCGTTTCATTTCAATTCTATTTTTTCGCAAGCAATCCAGTATATTCAATCAATTCGGCCGGAGTTCCTGAATCAATCAGGTAGTTGACCACGTCGTCATTGGAAATCGTGTCTTGCGTGCCGGCTTCCGTAGAAAGGTATTCATCGGTCTGAAGCAGGCCCGCGTAGGTGAACTCATTGTAGAGGTCCACTTCAGCGCTTTTCTCCGCCGTGCCTCTGATGACGGCGTTCCCGACCAGCAGAAACGCGAGGAAGCAGGCGGCCAGCGCGAGGTACGGCTTCATACGCTGTACGGGACCAAGCGCCCGAGGTGCGGCTGGTATGGCGTCAAGGCGTGCCTTGAGATCCTCGAAATATCCTTCAGGGACCTTGCAGGCTGCCTTTCCGGCATCATTGAATATGTTGTTTTTACCTTGCATTACCATAAATTTGACAGATTGCTGTGGTCAGGGTTTAATTTCGGTTTCAAGTTCCGCGCGGATTTTTTCGGCCGCGAAATGATAGGATGCTTTCAATGCGCCTACGGACGTTCCCAGAATCTCGGAGATGTCCTCGTAGGACAAATCGTCAAAATAACGCATGCAGAACACGGACTTCTGCTTTTTCGGAAGCTTGGCTATGGCTTTGAGGAGAAGCCTTTGAGCCTCGTCGCCGTTGAAATACGGGTCGTCGTCAATCTTGTCGGCCAGTTCCGTGTCGATGCTCTCAAACCTGAGCAAGGCGCGGACTTTCTGCTTGTGGAGCCAGTTCAGTGTCTCGTTGGTGGCGATCCTGTAGATCCATGTGAACAGCCGGGAGTTGCCTCTGAACGAAGGAAGCGCTGACCAGACCTTGATGAAGATCTCCTGGAGCAGGTCGTCGGTGTCCTCGTGTGAGCAGACGAACCTGCGGACGTGCCAATAGAGCCGCTCACTGTAAGCCGCGACAATCTCCTTGAACGCCTTCTCGCCTTGCCCGCCTCGGTATAAGCCGATAATCTCCTCGTCTGTCATCCTTGCCTGATTTCATTGAATCTTTCAAATGTACGACAAATTGCTTATTTTTGCAATTCTACGAATATTTTGCCGGAGACGGCCGGCAACAGAACGGAACTATATGAAGCACATACGAAATTTCTGCATCATCGCCCACATCGATCACGGGAAGAGCACTCTTGCCGACAGGCTCATCGAGTTGACCAAGACTCTGTCTTCCAGAGACATGGAGGCGCAGGTGCTGGACGACATGGATTTGGAGAGGGAGAAGGGAATCACCATCAAGAGCCACGCCATCCAGATGGAATATATTTATAAAGGTGAGAAATATGTCCTTAACCTGATCGACACTCCCGGGCATGTGGATTTCTCCTACGAGGTTTCCCGCTCGATCGCTTCCTGTGAGGGAGCCTTGTTGGTTGTTGATGCGTCTCAGGGCATTCAGGCTCAGACGATTTCCAATCTTTATCTGGCTGTGGACCACGGGCTTGAGATCATCCCTGTGATGAACAAGATTGACATGGATTCCGCTCAGCCAGAGATCGTGGCCGACCAGATCGTTGATCTCCTGGGCTGTGACCACGACGACATATTCAAAGTCTCCGCGCGCACGGGCGAGGGAATCCCGCCGCTTCTGGACGCCATTGTGGAGAAGATTCCGGCGCCTCACGGGGATCCTGACGCTCCGCTCCAGGCTTTGATCTTCGACTCTGTGTTCAATCCGTTCCGGGGAATCATCGCCTATTTCAAGGTCCTGAACGGCTCGATCGCGACTGGCGACAAGGTCAAATTCGTGGCGACAGGACAGGAATATGACGCCGAGGAGGTCGGTGTGCTCAAGATGAAGCTCCAGCCTACGGGCAAGGTCTCGACAGGGGACGTGGGCTACATCATCTCCGGAATCAAGAGGGCCGTGGAGGTCAAGGTGGGTGACACCATCACACATTCGGCAAGGCCGTGCGCAGCCGCCATCGCCGGATTCGAGGAAGTCAAGCCGATGGTGTTCGCCGGAATGTACCCTGTACAGGCCGACAAGTTCGAGGAACTGAGGGCGACTCTGGAAAAGTTCCAGCTCAACGACGCGTCCTTCGTTTACGAACCGGAGTCTTCGCTGGCTCTGGGATTCGGTTTCCGTTGCGGATTCCTCGGACTTCTGCACCTTGAAATCGTTCAGGAACGTCTTTTCAGGGAGTTCAACATGGATGTCATCACGACTGTCCCTAACGTTTCCTATAAGGTCTACACCACTCAGGGTGAGGTCCTTGATGTGCATAACCCGTCCGGCCTTCCGGCCCCGACACTGATAGACCACATAGAGGAGCCGTTCATCAGGGCCCAGATCATCTCCAAGACTGATTTCTACGGGGCGATCATGAAGCTGTGCATGGACAAGAGGGGAACGCTGATCGGGGAACACTACATCACGTCCGACAGGGTAGAGTTGACTTACGATATGCCGCTTTCTGAGATCGTGTTCGATTTCTATGACAAACTGAAGTCTGTGTCAAAGGGGTACGCCTCATTTGACTATCACGTGACGGATTTCCGTCCGGCAAGGCTTGTCAAGCTGGACATCCTGCTGAACGGCGATCCGGCCGACGCGCTCTCGACTCTTATCCACGAGGATCACGCCTACGATTTTGGGCGTAAGATCTGTTTGAAACTCAAAGAGTTGATTCCTCGTCAGCAGTTCGACATCGCCGTGCAGGCGGCCATCGGGGCGAAGATCATCGCCCGTGAGACCGTCCGTCAGGTGCGCAAGGACGTCACGGCCAAGTGTTACGGAGGTGATGTGACCCGTAAGAGAAAGCTGCTTGAGAAACAGAAGGAGGGAAAGAAGAGGATGCGTCAGATCGGCACGGTCCAGGTGCCTCAGAGCGCTTTCATGGCCGTGCTTAAACTCGATTCTTAGAATGTACGATGTAGCCTTGCTCATAACAGTGCTGGAAGGTGGCGATGGCTCGGTGGCTTGTCTTGAGGAATGTCAGAGGCAGACAGACGCGATGACGGCCACAGGGGAATATTCATTCTCCATATTCATGAATGACAGAGGGGTGGCGGGATATCGGAAGGTTTGGGAGGAGGCCGCGTCACAAAGGTTTGATTTCTACCTTTGGATGGACGCGGATCTTCTGCTCACCGAAGGGGCGTTGGCTTCATTCTTTGAAAACTCGATGTTCCTTCGCCACAAGGCGGTGATAACAGGGACTGTGGCTGACTTGTCGGGCAATCTGATGTATGGTGGAAGATCACGTCACGGAAGATTGCTTGAGCCGGATAAAGTAATCCCTGTTCCTTGCCATTTATATGATATGGCGTTCACGCTGGTTCCCGAATATGCTGTCAGACACCTTGAGGATCCGTCTGACATATTCCGTCCAAGCCTTTTTGATTATGGCTATGGCGCGAAAGTGGCTAAAGCCGGTGTGGCCAGGGTTATCGCTCCGGATATTCTTGCCCGAACAGGCAGAAAACCGGAACCGCCGGCATGGAAGAATCCGGAGAAGGCGATGACGGAAAGGATATTATCACTGATGAAGGCATGCAACCGCGAGTTTATACGTGTGATGCATTCGATTTTCAGATAATATTTGTAAATTTACGCCTGCGCATTCGATTGCGGATGAACGCTTGACTACAATTAACATTAAAACATCCAATATTATGAAGCATCCTAAAATAGGAATCCGCCCGACCATAGACGGCCGTCAAGGCGGTGTGCGTGAAAGTCTTGAGGAAAAGACAATGACACTTGCCGCTAACGTGGCAGCGTTGATTTCCTCAAATCTGAAATATACCGACGGAACTCCGGTGCAGTGTGTCATCGCTGACGGAACGATCGGTCGTGTGGCTGAGAGCGCCGCATGCGCGGAGAAGTTCGAGCGTGAGGGTGTCGGAGGAACCATCACGGTGACTTCCTGCTGGTGCTATGGCTCTGAGACGATGGACATGAACCCATACTGGCCGAAGGCTGTCTGGGGGTTTAACGGTACGGAGCGTCCGGGAGCGGTTTACCTTGCAGCTGTCCTTGCCGCCCACGCCCAGAAGGGCCTTCCGGCTTTCGGAATATACGGTCACGATGTCCAGGATCTTGAGGACAACTCGATTCCTGAGGATGTGGCCGAGAAGATTCTCAGGTTTGCCCGCGGCGCTGTCGCCGTGGCTGAGATGAGAGGGGAGTCTTACCTTTCCATCGGCAGTGTGACGATGGGTATCGCCGGCTCTATCGTTGACACGAATTTCTTCCAGAAGTATCTGGGAATGAGGAATGAAAGTGTGGACGAGGTCGAGATTCTCAGACGTATGGATCTTGGAATATACGACCCTCAGGAGTTCGAGAAGGCTATGGCATGGGTCAAGAAATATTGCATGCCTAACGAGGGCTGGGACAAGAATCCTGAAGGAAAGCGGAAGACCCGCGAGCAGAAGGACAAGGATTGGGAGTTTGTTGTGAAGATGACCATCATCGTGATGGACCTCATGCACGGCAATCCTAAACTCCGCGAGATGGGCTTCAAGGAGGAGGCACTCGGCCACAACGCCATCGCCGGAGGTTTCCAGGGACAGCGCCAGTGGACCGACTGGATGCCGAACGGGGACTTCACCGAGACCATTCTCAACACCAACTTCGACTGGAACGGCCGCAGGGAACCTTCTATCCTCGCAACCGAGAATGATTCTCTCAACGGAACCGCTATGCTGATGGCCCACTTGCTGACCAACCGTCCTCAGATCTTCTCAGACGTGAGGACCTACTGGAGCCCTGAGGCTGTCAAGAGGGTTACCGGCAAGGAATTGACCGGCAAGGCCGCTCCTGGAATCATCCATCTCATCAACTCCGGAGCCACCACGATGGATGGCTGCGGCCAGAGCTCGGACACCGAAGGCAATCCTGTGATGAAGCCGTTCTGGGAGATGACTGATGAGGACGAGAAGCGTTGCATCGAGCACTCGCAGTGGATGCCGGCCGACAGGGATTACTTCCGTGGCGGCGGATTCAGCATCCATTTCGTGTCAAGGGGGGATTTCCCTGCCACTATGGCCAGAATCAACATTGTGGACGGTCTCGGACCGGTTCTTCAGATCGCTGAGGGCTGGGTTGTTGACATCGATCCGGAGATTCATAAGATTCTTGACAAGCGCACCGACCCTACATGGCCTACAACATGGTTCACACCGCGCCTAGATCCTAAGAAGGATGCCTTCAAGGATGTTTACAGCGTGATGAACAACTGGGGAGCCAACCACGGAGCCATCTCATACGGCCACATCGGAGCCGACCTCATCACTTTGGCCTCGATGCTCCGCATCCCTGTCTGCATGCACAATGTGGATGACGCCAAAATCTTCCGCCCTGCGGCATGGAACGCGTTTGGAATGGACAAGGAGGGTGCTGATTTCCGCGCTTGCGCCAACTTCGGCCCGATCTACAAGTAATCCTTGACCATGAAGGAGAAGGATTCAATCTTAAAGGCAGGCGGAGTAAGCTACGTCCTGCCTTTCATTCTCATAACGACCTGTTTCGCCCTGTGGGGATTCGCCAATGACATCACGAACCCGATGGTCAAGGCGTTCTCCAAGATATTCAGAATGAGCGTGACACAAGGGTCGCTGGTTCAGGTGGCGTTCTACGGCGGCTATTTCTGTATGGCACTTCCGGCGGCGATGTTCATCCGCAGGTTTTCCTACAAGGCCGGTGTTCTGGTCGGGCTTGGTCTCTATGCACTCGGGGCTTTGCTGTTCCTGCCGGCCAAGTCGGTCGGAGTCTATGGCTTCTTCCTGATTGCATACTTCATCATGACCTGCGGCCTGTCTTTCCTTGAGACCAGCTGCAACCCGTACATACTTAGCATGGGCACGGAGGAGACTTCCACCCGTCGCCTGAATTTCGCACAGTGCTTCAATCCGATTGGTTCGCTGATGGGAATGTGCGTGGCGATGAACTTCATCCAGGCGAGGTTGCATCCGGCCAGCACGGCGGAGAGGGCATTGTTGGACGATGCAAGCTTCGAAGCGATGAAACAAACTGATCTCGATGTACTTACGGGGCCTTACTGGGTTGTCGGGCTCGTGATCATCGTGATGTTTGTCCTGATTCTTGTCACAAGGATGCCTAAGAACGCCGACAAGGATCATGAAATGAACATCGGACCGGTGCTGAAGCGTCTGCTTCACAGGCCGCAGTATTGGGAGGGTGTCATCGCACAGTTCTTCTATGTGGGAGTGCAGATCATGTGCTGGACATTCATCATCCAGTACGGTACAAGGGTCTTTATGGCAGAAGGCATGGACGAGCAGGCGGCCGAGGTGCTATCTCAGAAGTATAACATCGCGGCGATGATCCTGTTCGTGACCTGCCGTTTCCTGTGCACTTGGCTGATGAAGTATCTGAAGCCAGCCAAGTTGTTGACGATCTTTGCCGTTGGAGGTATGATCGCCACTGCCGGAGTGATATTCCTGCAGAACAGATTGGGACTTTACTGTCTTGTGGCGGTCAGCGGTTTCATGTCGCTGATGTTCCCGACGATCTATGGAATAGCCCTCGGCGGTCTCGGAGACGATGCCAAGTTCGGTGCGGCAGGGCTAATCATGGCCATTCTCGGAGGCTCGGTGCTTCCTCCGCTTCAGGCTTGGATCATCGACAAAGGCGCCATCGGTTTCCTGCCTGCGGTGAACGCCTCGTTCATCCTTCCATTCATCTGCTTCATAGTGGTCTGCTTCTACGGAATCAGAACATCCAGGATTCATCTTGCTGGTGTTAAAAAATAAGTTGGTAAAGATTAAGAAGCTGTTTTGATTTG
>DCCQ01000125.1:43987-63037 GCA_002314195.1 Bacteroidales bacterium UBA1077
CAAATCAAAACAGCTTCTAAGGCTCATTCATCCCGGAAATAACCTTGAGGCAGAAGACCAGAGCCTCCATGGCGTGATCGTTGAGGATCACCAGCGTCTCCGGGCATATTTCAAAGAAAGACAGCGCGATTGTGGCCACTGAAAGGGTCATGATTGCGCTTGTCAGTGGAAGAGCGATCAGATTGGTCAGAATGAAGTATTTCGGGAATGTGTGGAAATAGTGCCAAGCTATCGGTCCGGTGAAGACCTGACATGAGATTGACAACATCGCGGCGTTCCAGATTTTCCGGAAAGGGTTGAACTTAGACCATTTTGAGCCACTTGAGGAGGGGTATATCCGCTCCAGGGTGGGGTAGAGCAGGAATATTCCCGCCATTGCCATGTAGGAGAGTTGGAAGCCAACAGAACTGATGACATCCGGCTTGAGCGCCAGTTGGATGGTCAGTGCGGCCAGCAGTACCCTTACGGGTTCCCTTTTCCTGCCAAGCAGTTTGGCTGTCTCGTTGATGGTTATGAAGAGGAAAGCCCGGATGATGGACGGCGCGGCTCCTGTCATGATTGAATAGAACAGCGCGGCCCCGATGATCAATGAATATCTCAGTTTTCTGGCCCGGGGGCTGTTTCCCAGAGGAAGGGTCAACCTTGTCAGGATGAGGTAAAGCACACCCAAATGCAGCCCTGAGAGGGCAAGGATATGTGAGGCTCCGCTGCCCCTGAATATTCCTGTGATCTCTTTGGTCAGGTCGCTTTTGTCGCCGGTAAGCAGGGCTTTCACCAGCGGCCCTGTGGTCTCAGATGGGTATGGAATGGCATCGATTGTGGTGCGAAGCTGTCCTACGGCTTTTCCGGCGGCAGGGCCGATGAATCCGTTGGAATATTCAGGAATCCCGCTTGCAAGGGAATAACTTAAAGAGCAGAATATTCCGGCGACAATGAAAATTCCAGCGAAGGCAATCCACCCCTTGGTGAGCATGGCGAAGCGCACCGCTATGGTTGTTATACAGATGAGTAGAAGAATTAAATCCGTAATGAGCGGCAGTCCCTCGGAAGGTAAAGGGCACAGAACAGTCCCCGCCGCGACCCCCGCCGCGAATGGCACACTGATCCCCGCAATATCTCTCGCCTCAATCATCGCACGTCCATATTATTTGCCAAAAATAGTGATTAATTTCGTATCTTTGTCAGCATAATTACATAAATCTCAAACGGAATGATTATTCTTGTTATCAATTGCGGAAGCTCTTCGATCAAGTACCAACTGCTTGACATGAAGAACGATGACGTTTACACCCTTTTGGCCAAAGGTATAGTAGAGAAAATCGGCCTGGAATGCGGAAGACTCCAGCATACTCCGGCCGGCAAAGAAAAGGTGGTCAAGGATCTTCCTGTGCCGGATCATACGGTAGGAATGCAGATCGTGCTTGAGGCCCTCATCGACAAGGATCACGGTGTCCTCAAGTCATTCGATGACATCGAGGCTGTCGGCCACAGGATCGTGCAGGGTGCCGACTTCTTCTCCGGAAGCGCCATCGTGGACGAGGATGTCATCAAGAAGATCGACTTCTGCTGCGACTTCGCACCTCTCCACAACCCTGCCCATCTGCTCGGAATCAGGGCTTGCCAGGAAGTGCTGCCTTCTGTGCCTCAGGTCGTGACGTTCGACACCGCCTTCCATCAGACGATGCCGCCGTACGCCTACATGTACGGTCTTCCTTATGAATATTATGACAAGTACCATATCCGTCGCTACGGTGCCCACGGAACGAGCCATCAGTTCGTGGCCAAGAAGGGCGCTGAGATGGTAGGCCTTGACCTGAACAACTCGAGGATCATCACCTGCCACATCGGAAACGGCAGTTCCATAACAGCCATCGTGAACGGGAAATCCATCGACACCTCGATGGGTCTCACCCCGCTTGAGGGGCTGGTCATGGGAACCCGCTGCGGTGACGTGGACGCCAACGCTGTCCTTTACATGATGAAGAAAGAAAACCTTACTCCTGATCAGATGTACGACATCGTGAACAAGAAGAGCGGATTTCTCGGGGTCTCTCAGAAGACATCAGACGCCCGCGAGCTGGACGAGCTTGCCAACGGCGGCGACCGTCAGGCCAAACTTGTCCTCAAGATGCTTACATTCCAGATGATCAAGTACATCGGAGCGTACACGGCCGAGATGAACGGAGTTGACGCCATCTTCTTCACCGGTGGCATCGGAGAGCACAACAGCCGTCTGCGCCGCAGGGTCTGCGAGAACTTCACCTATCTCGGACTCACTTTCGACTACGAGGCCAACACCGCATGGGGAGTGGACACAGTGATCTCCTTGCCGGATTCCAAAGTCAAGGTGGCTCTTGTGACAACCGACGAGGAACTTGTCATCGCGCGTGACACGATGCACCTCGTTCAGAGCATGGATGAATAATTGATTAAAAATCAGAAATATCATGATCACAAAATTCGCTGACGTATTCGCCGAACTCAAAGAGAAAGGCGTATGCAAAAGAATGGTCGCCGCATGGGCTGTTGACGAGCACACCATAGAGGCTTGCGCCAAGGCTTCAGAGATGGGTTTCGTGAAGGTTACCCTCGTAGGTGACAAGGAACTCATCAAGGAGACCTGCCAGAAGAACAACATTGACATCGAACTCTTCGAGATTGTCAACGAGCCTGTCGAGCTCAAGGCTGTCTCAAGAGCCGTGCAGCTTGTTCATGACGGTGAAGGCGATGTCCTGATGAAGGGTCTCTGCTCCACGGACAAGTTCCTCCGCGCCATCCTTAACAAGGAGACCGGACTTCTTCCTCCAAAGGGTGTCCTGAGTCACGTCGGTGTCATCGAAAGCCCTAACTATCACAAACTTCTCTTCTTGTCTGACATGGCTGTGATTCCTCTTCCTGACTTCCGCCAGAAGATGAAGATCGCCGGCTATCTCGTGGGTGTCGCCAAGTCATTCGGCATCGCCAAGCCTAAGCTTGCGTTCATCGCCGCATCTGAGCAGGTTCTTGACTCAATGCCAGCCTGCATGGAGGCCGCCGCTCTCGCCAAGATGGTTGACCGTGGCCAGATCAAGGGATGCATCGCTGACGGCCCTCTGGCTCTGGATGTCGCCATTGACCAGGAGTCTGTCGAAATCAAGAAACTTGTCAGCCCTGTCGCCGGTGACGCTGACTGCCTTGAATTCCCTAACATCGAGTCCGCAAATGTGTTCTGGAAGACAAACTCCAAACTCGCCACTGGCGTCAAGCAGGCCGGTATGCTCGTCGGAACGACCGTTCCTTGCGTGCTCGCTAGCCGCGCGGACAGCGTTGACACAAAGCTGAACTCCATCGCTGAGGCTGTGATGTTCGTCAACAAGTAGCCTCTTTTGAATATTACTGATTCCGCCCGGCACTTCGACAAACTCAGTGACCGGGCGGAATTTTTTTTTCATCTGTCACTGAGTTCGTCGAAGTGCCGGAGGGATTAGTCAAACCACTCTTTCTCCGGGTCAACCTCTTCATCCTGTTCCGGGTAGAACATATTCCTTGCCGGGAATTTTGTGGAATATTTCGCTCGCAGCTTGTCGAACAGTTCTGCGGTGTGACGCGCGAGTCCCGGCCCCTTATAGGTGCTGGTGTTGGAGATGAAGATCCAGCATTCCCCGTCAGGGAAGTACTTGACAAGGGCGCTTGTCCCGGCAAAAGTTCCGGTACGGGTCCAGTAACCGTCCTTGGTGTCGTTCCATCCGAGAGAGTAGGTGTTCTCGTCGAAATATTCAGTCATCAGATCCACGCTTTCCTTGCTGATGATGTCCGGCACTTCCGGCTTTCCGTCAATTGATGCCACCAGAAGCGCCAATTCCGGAGTCGACGCCGCCCAGGCTCCCGCACCCGAAAGACCGGTCACATTGTTGCCGCCGTAGCAGCGGGTGACTTTCCTGCCACTGTTGTTGAACTCTTCCGCCGGCTCGTCATCGTGCTGGACATAGTAACGGGCCTCGTTGGGAAGCTTGTGCTTGTAGTAATTCCCGGCGATGTGGAAATCGACACACCCGGCCGGACGCAGCACGTTTTCCTGCATGAAGGACTCATAGTCCATCCCACTGACCTTCTCAATCACCATTGATAGAGCCAGATAACCGAAGTTAGAATATTCCTGAGCCGTCCCGGGAACGAATTTCACACGCCTTTTGAGTTGAAGTTCCATAAGTCGCTCCTGTGTCGGAACCTCTTTCCACCCGTTCTGCATCATTATCCAGCGGGTCGAGAACATCGGATCTCCGCCACGCTTGGAGAACCCGCCCTTGTGCCGCAGCAGATCCTCGACCGTTATCCTGTAGTAGAGCGTGTCCTTTATCGCGGCGTTGTAGGTGGAATCGTTCAAGATTCCGTCGGGGCCGAAAACCTTGTCCTTGAGGTTAAGCAACCCTCTGTCCTGAAGCGTCATGATACCTACTGCCGTCACCAATTTTGAAACCGAGGCCATCCGCAGAATGTTCCCGGGTTGCATTTCCTTTCCGGTGTCGGCCTCCCCGTAGCCTTTTGCGAAGAGCAGCGAGTCATTTCTCATGACGGACAGTGACGCCCCGTGTATTCCCCAGTAAGTCAGATAGTCTTTGACCATTTTGTCGAATCCGGCCAAGGACGATGTGTCTGACATCGCGTTTGTCAGTGTCTCGTTGAGGTTGACCGGGACTGGATGTGATTCCTGTTCCGCAGACGCTCTTTTTCCGAACGCGGATTTCCCGGCTATGATGACAATCAGCGCGGTGATGAGACCCGCCGCGGAAGTGAAAAGTATCTTCCTTGTTCTGGAATCGGCCATATTCTTAGATCAAACCGGCCTTTTTCCCGAAGTCGATGATAAAGTCTGCTGTTCCGTCTATTCCCAACAGGGAGGAGTCGATGCAGAGGTCGTAGTCCGATGCCGCTCCCCAGTTGCCGAAAGTGAAGAAGTTGTAGTAGGTTTCCCTTGTCCTGTCCTGCCTTCCGATTCTGTTTCGTGCCTCTTCAGCGGTGATCTTCAGCCTTTCCGCAACCCTTTTTTCACGGTCTTCCATAGGGGCGGTTATGAACACGTCGAGGCATTTCAGGTCGCGGAGAATGTAGTTTGAGCACCTGCCGACGAAGATCGCCGGCCCTTTCGCGGCTATATTCCTTATGACCTCGCTCTGTATTTTGAAAAGTTCGTTGTCTCCGACATAGTTATGCGCGTCCGCGAACCTTCCGGTCCCGAAGAAAGATGAAATGTTGAATATGCTTCTTTTCTCGTCGCTGCGCTCGAATAATTCTTTGCTGAAGCCGCTTTCATCGGCGGCTTTGGAAATCAGTTCGTTGTCATAGACTGGAATGCCGAGGACATCGCTGATCCTTAGGGCGACAAGCTTGCCGCCGCTGCCGAACTGTCGCCCGATGTTGATTATTGTGTGTTGTCCGTTCATATTCATTAGTGTTGGTTGTTCTATGAGATCGCGCTGCCGAGGATCGTCGGCTCGTCGCCATCCTTGAGTTTGCTGAACTTGCGCATGAGGCGGCTGACCATGAACAGGGTCGTGATGCAGGCCAGAGCATCGGAGATCGGGAACGCCGCGAAAACACCATGGATGTCAAAGAACGTCGGCAGGATGTACAGCATCGGCACGAGGTACAGCAGCTGGCGGCTCAGAGACAGGAAGATGGACTTCTTGACCATCCCAAGGCTCTGGAACAGGTTGGTTGACACCATCTGCCACCCAACGATAAGCACCACAAGGTTCATCACCCTCAATCCCTTCTCCGCCACTTCCTTAAGGCTCGGATCGTTGGTGAATATGCTTACCATCACTTCCGGAAAGAACTCCGAGGCGATGAACCAGAAGCCAGTTATGATAGTTGCCCACATTGAAGTTCGGAGGAAGACCTCACGTACCCTTGAATATTTTCTTGCTCCGAAATTGTAACCGGCTATAGGCTGCATCCCCTGGTTGAATCCCATCACCACCATGATGAAAAGGAAGTTGATCCTGTTTATGATACCGTAGGCCCCGATGGCGATGTCTCCGCCGTACTTGAGAAGCTGCTGGTTGATGAACATCGTCACGATGCATGATGCGGAGTTCATCAGGAAAGGCCCCATGCCGATTGACAATGAATCCTTTGCGATTCTCCACTCGATCTCGAAGAATCTCTTCGGCAGGCGGAGGACGTTGTCCTTGCGCATGAAGTAGAAGATAGAATATGCCAGCGAGACAGCCTGGCAGATGACTGTCGCCAAGGCAGCGCCGCGGACACCCATCCCGAGAGTGAAGATGAATATCGGATCCAGGATGCTGTTCAGGATCACCGTGAACAAGGTAAGCCCCATCGCCATCTTAGGATTGCCCGAAGACCGGATGACGCTGTTCAGTCCGAAGTAGAGATGGGTGATGACATTGCCGTAGAGGATGATCTCCATGTAGTCTCGGGCGTACTTGAGCGTGTTCTCGCTGGCTCCGAAGAAGTAGAGGATCGGATCCAGGAACATCAGACAGAACACGGTGAAGAGGATTCCGACTATGCAGTTCAGTGTCACCTCATTGGCGAGGACCTTGTTGGCTATCTTGTAGTTCCTCTGACCAAGAAGCACGGAGATCATCGTCGCCGCTCCGACTCCCACAAGAGTCCCGAGCGCCGTGCTGAGGTTCATAAGCGGGAACGTGACGGCAAGTCCTGAGATGGCCAGCGAGCCGGTTTCGGGAATATGCCCGATGTAGATGCTGTCCACCATATTATAGAGAGAAGACGCAGTCATGGCGATGATTCCAGGGACTGCGTACTTCTTGAGCAATTTTCCTATGCTCTCACTTCCGAGTTCGGTAGGAGCGGTTTGAGTCTGTGACATTCTTCCTTTCCTTATTCTTCTTTATCAACAATCTCTATCTCGAATGTCAGAGGTGCGAAGCTTGGAATCACATTTCCGCTGCCGCTGTAACTGTAGCCCAGAGCCGAGTAGAACGCGCATATTCCTTTCTCGTAGGCTTTCAGTTTTGAGAGGCAATAGGCGAATCCGTTGATCGTTGTGCTTCCGTCAGACGAACTGGATCCTCCCAGGGTGATTTCTGTGTAGTCCTCGTTCAACTGAACCATCTGAGGCTCGTATGTTTTTGAGGAAGAATAAATTCCGTAGAATTTAGCAGTATCCTCGACGGTTGTGTCGAACACCTGGCCGTTCAGAAGCCTGCCCGTGTAGTTGATGTAGAATGTAGTGTCGCGAGGTAAAGTCGTGGTGTCCGTAGGTTCCTTGAGCTGCTGGTAGTAGTAGCCGTAGAAAGTGGAATCGACATCGTTCATCTTGATGGCTGTGTACCTTTCAAGAGAGTCGACCTCCCACTTGTTGATGTTGTCCGTCTTGTCCACTAGTGTGATTGTGTAGATGGCATTGCTGCCGGTCTTGTTCTGGTAGAGCTCCTCGGCGGTGCTGTAATTCTCCTTGTCATCAAGTGTGGCGTTCAGCCAGCCGGGAATCACCGCTGTCCTTGTGCCTCCGACTTTCATTCCTTTCACCATCTCCAGTATTCCTGGCTGCGTGTAATAATAGGAATCAACCACCACGGAGGGACCATAGTAGTTGCCTTTTGTGTATTTTCCGATCTGCTGGGCTACCTTCTCCTCTGAAGTGGAACTTATATTGCCGTCAAGGTCAGTGGCGGTGTAGCGGATAAAGAAGAAATAGTCGTCGTCCGAGATGCTTTCTCCGGTCCCGGGCTTGTCTTCGGTGATGTATATCCCCAGGCCCGTAGGGCTGACTTCAGGATAGTGGGCGCCCAACCATGCGTCAAGGTAGATCTTGTTGTCATCGTTCGCGTACACGCTGCTCTCTTTGGCGCAGGATCCGGTCATTGCCGCTATCATGACAGCCGTCCCGCAGAGCGAAATGATTTTGTTCTTAAATATGCTCATATCAATCGTTATTCTTCACATTAATTCGTGACGTCCGTTATCCACAAATGATAGGCCAATGCGGAGTTGGCGGGCACTTTCCCGGTGTTGTGCTTCCCGAATCCATATTTCCCGTTGAAAAGGATGTAACACTCGTCTCCGGCTTTGACTCCGATGATTCCTTTTTTCAGTCCTTTTACAAGAGCGTCCTTCGACATGTCCACGGTGCGCGCCTCGAATATTGTGGAGTCAGTCACAGTCCAGTTGTTGGATTCTGCGAATTCCCTGCTGTTGGTGACAAACAGGTTGCCTGAATTCAGGCTGGAACCGTTGATGCAGTGTCCAGCGTAGTAGAAAGACACTGTGCCGTCGCTTTGGAGTCCATCACCTTCACCAGGTGTCACGGTGACCCGCACGACGCCGTCAAAATAATCCACCGCCGCTTCTGGTTTGCTGTCCGTCAGGGCTTTGACAAGGGATTCGATGTTCGTGTCCTGGCGTGCGTAGGCATTCTCGACTTCCGTCTTTGTGCATGACACGTCAAGAACGGCCAGACTCAGAGCCGCCAAAACCTGTATGAAAGAAATCTTTGTCATATTCCGAAAAACTCTTCCGTCACTTTCAAGATGTATGCCTCGGCGTCATGGGATGAAGGCAGATCCTTGCCGATGGCCAGTCTGCCTCCCGCCGCCTGTTCATGACCTCCGCCATTGAAGTACCTCGTGGCGCAATCGTTCGCCGACACTCCTTTCTTTGAACGGACAGAAACTTTGAATATGTCGCCTTCCTGCGTGAGGAATATGCTCATGCTTACCGTCGAGACTGACAATGGCATGTTCACAAAGCCCTCGTTCTCTCCTTTCCGGTAGTCAAACTTGTCCTGGGTCTCATTGTCCAGAATTATATAAGCCACTCCGTAAGGCGTTATCCTGAGCCTTTCCCCCATCAGAAATCCCATGAGCCTCAATCGGTTCTCCCTGTAGTTGTTGTACAGTTCGGAGAGGATCGCGTCCCTGTCCACGCCGGCTCCGATAAGTTTCGAGGCCATCTCAAGCGTGCTCGGAAAGACAGAATTGGCGAAGTTGTTCGTGTCGGTCGTCATGCCGGTCAGGAGAGCGGCAGCGCATTCAGAGGGAAGCACTGACGCGTCGCCATGGATTTCTGGAGTCTCCATCAGGATCCAGAACATCAGCTCGCTGGCCGAGGAAATGTCCGTCTTTGAGAAAACAAGGTCAAACGCCCCCGTTTCGGGATTCAGATGGTGGTCGATCAGCATTTTAGCCGCGCCTGATTCCCGCAGGCTCTTTTCCATCTCTGCTGTCCTCGAGAAAGAGTTGCAGTCCATGCAGATGATCAGGTCGCTTGAGCGTATCCAATCCTCGGCTTCCGTCATCTCGCGTTCGTGCACGATGACCTTGCCTTTCTTGGAGCCGTCAGTGATGAACCTTAGGGATTCCGGAATGTCGTCAGGGACAATCAGGACGGCGTCTTTGCTCTTTATTTCAGTCAGATAACTCATCATGGCGATGCCGCACCCTACCGCATCACCGTCCGGATGAGTGTGGACGACGATGGAGACGCGGGACGTGCTGCCCGTCAATCTGTCAAAAACTGCGATGTCTTTCATTGCTGTCTGCAAAATTACAAATATTATATTGCATTTCATAAATCAATTTTCTAACTTTGTCAAGAATTGACATTTAGTCTTTCACCGGTAAGGAAAACACAAAAAAACAAGAATAATGAACAAGACACTGAAAACGATCCTCTGCATCGTGCTCGCGCTCTGCGCAATCTTTTTGGTCTATAAGATCTATGACGGCATCATGGAACCTGTAAGATTCAACAAGGAGGTTGAGGCCAGGCAGAAGGTGGCTGTCCAGAGGCTTAAGGACATCCGCGACCTTCAGGTGGCTTTCAAGAGTGTGAACGAAAGGTTCACCGCCTCTTTCGACACCCTCAAGCAGTTCTACAACAACGGCCAGATGGTTGTCCTCATGCAGGTCGGCTCAAAGGATGACTCCCTTGCTGTCGCACATACGAATGAAGTGAAGAAGTCTCATAAGGGAATCAGCGACGAGGGACTTTACAAACTCTATCAGGAAGGTGACAAGAACCTCGTGTTCTCCATACAGAACAAGATCGCGGTCAAGGACACCTTGTTCAACAACAGGCCTGACTTTGACATCAACGCCATCGATGACATTCCTTTCGCCACGGAAGGCGAGACAGCGGCTGCCGTTACAAAAATAGAGATGGCCGCCGTCGTGAAGAAGGTTTCAGGTGTGAATGTCCCTCTGTTCGAGGCCAAGATGCCTTGGAAGTCAATCCTTAACGGAATGAACCATCAGCTTATTGTGAACAAAGTCGCTGAATGTGAGGATCAGGGCCGCTACGAAGGCCTTATGGTGGGAAGCGTGACCGCTCCTAACAACAACGTCGGCAACTGGGAGTAGCACTGTCTCCAACTCTGCATAGATGGATTGGAATCCAAAACAGATGATTAACGGAATATCCATTCAAGTCTGCTTGAATGGATATTCTTTTAAGGTGTCGGATGGAGCGGCGGTTGTGGAGTCCGGCTGGCGTGGCGCCGACACTGTTTTCACCGCTCCGGAATTTCAACGCCGCTATAGGCAGGTGGAGGTGTCGCTTTTTACCCCCAAGGTAGCGCTGGTCCCGGCTCCTTTTTTCGAGGAGGCCTCAATGCGTCAAAGTCTGGCGGACACCGTCATCATCGGAGAGGAAGACGAGGTGCGCCATGTCGCTTTACCGGAATATGCGGCGGAACTTGTCTATTCGTTGACAATTGGTGAGATGTTGTCGAAAACAATTTCCATGGCCGTTCTGGACACAGATGGAAAATCTGCGGAAGTCTTGCCTGAGATGTACTACATCCTGAAAGACATGCTGGGACTTGATGAGTATAACAGGATAGTGGCTTCCTATGCCTCCGGCTATCTTCATCTGGGAATATCTCAGGGACGCAACCTTCTTTTGGCAAATGCGTTCCGTGCGGCTGATTTCACGACCGCGGAGTATTTCCTTTTCATGGCGGTAAGGAAACTCCAACTCAATCCGGAAGTCTCCGCTGTATATTTCCGGACTCCGCTGTCCGATGAGGAAGAAATGTCATTGTACCGTTATTTCAAGTCAGTGGAAAGATTATGAGGATAATCGGAGGAAGACTGCGCGGCAAGACCGTCAACCCGCCTGCCGGCTACAAGGCAAGGCCAACGACCGACTTCGCCCGTGAGGGGTTGTTCAATGTCCTTGACAATGAGTACGAGTTCGAGGATCTCAAGGTGCTTGACCTTTTCGGAGGCACGGGGGCAGTCGCTTTCGAGTTCGCCTCAAGGGGGGCGGCGAGGGTCTGGTCGGTGGAAATGGCCCGTGAGAACGCATCGTTCATAAAAACTGAGGCCAAGAGGTTGGGCCTGGACAATGTCACTATGGTAAGGGACAATGTGTTTGATTTCCTTAACGTCTGTCATGAGAAGTTCGACATCGTGTTCGCGGACCCGCCTTATGCTTTGGAAGGCCTGGAAACCATCCCGGACAAGGTGTTCTCCGCGGACATTCTCCATCCTGGATGCTATTTCATCCTTGAGCACGGCGGCGAGCATTCATTCGTGGACCATCCTTATTTTAGGAAAGAGAAGAGATATGGAAGGGTCCACTTCTCGTTTTTCAGCAAGGATGAAGATTAGCCACACTATAAACGAAGATAGGTCAACATTATAAAACTGATAACGATGTACGATTCCAAGAACGGGCTTTGGATAGCCCAAAGTTCAGACGGCCCGGTCTCCATCATCGGGAAGATGGCTAACAGACACGGCCTTGTGGCCGGCGCCACAGGTACCGGAAAGACTGTCACGCTTCAGGTCATGGCCGAGACTTTCTGCCAGGCCGGAGTCCCTTGCTTCATGGCGGACATGAAGGGCGATCTCTCCGGGATATCCCAGCCTGGACGAATGAGTGGTTTCATTGAGAAGAGGATGCACGAGTTCGGAGTGGGAAACCCTGAGTTTCAGGGATGTCCAGTCCGTTTCTACGATGTTTTCGGTGAGCAGGGACATCCGCTAAGATGCACTGTCTCACAGATGGGACCACAGTTGCTGAGCCGGATACTCGGCCTTAATGACACCCAGGAGGGAGTCCTGAACATCGTGTTCAGAATCGCCGACGAACGCGGACTTCTCATCCTCGACATCAAGGACTTGCGCTCCATGCTCAATTTCGCCCTTGATCACGCGTCTGAGTATTCCTCAGTCTACGGCAACATCGCGTCGGCGTCCGTCGGGGCGATCCAGAGAGCTGTACTTACACTTGAAAATGAAGGTGCCGACAAGTTTTTCGGTGAACCGTCCTTTGATATTCAGGATCTTCTGGCCTGTGAGGGTGGGAAAGGTGTGATGAGCGTCCTGGCCGCCGACAGGCTGATGATGAAGCCGAAGCTATATTCAACATTCCTTCTCTGGCTTCTGTCTGAGTTGTATTCGACCCTTCCGGAAGTCGGCGACATGGATCTTCCTAAGCTTGTGTTCTTCTTCGATGAGGCACATATGCTTTTTGACGACACCCCGAAGGCCTTGACTGACAAGATAGAGCAGGTCGTAAGGCTTATCCGCAGCAAGGGTGTCGGAGTCTATTTCGTGACACAAAGCCCGACTGATATCCCGGAGAGCATTCTCGGACAACTCGGAAACCGTGTGCAGCACGCTCTCAGAGCATTCACGCCAAAGGATCAGAAAGCAGTGAAGGTGGCGGCGGAGACTTTCAGGGCGAATCCTGCCTTCGACACATCAGAGGCTATCATGAATCTAGGAACCGGAGAGGCGTTAGTGTCGTTTTTGGAGGCTAATGGTGCCCCTGGCATTGTTCAGAAGGCCAAGATTCTTTTCCCTCTCAGCCAGATAGGTGCGATTGACGAGTCGCAGAGAAGCCGCTTGATCAAGTCTTCAAGGATATTCGGAAAGTATGACACTCCGATTGACCGCGAGAGTGCTTTCGAGGCGCTTCTTGAGCAGGCGCGGAAGGAGGAAGAGGAGGCTGCCGCCGAGGCAGAGGCCGCTGAAGCAGAGGTCAAGGCAAAGAAAAGCGGCAACGGCCTGTTCGGAAAACTGGCCAAGGCTGTAGTCACGGCTGTGACCGCTTCTGTGGCCGCTTCGGTCGGTACCGCTGTATCCAACAAGGTGACAGGCAAAAAGACCAAGAAGGGGAGCGGCACATCAAGGGTGGTCAAGAACACGACCTCTGCTGTCACCCGTACTGTCACGAGGGAATTGACGCGTTCGATTTTAGGTAACCTGATTAAATGACACAAAACAAATAATGACAATGAAAACACGATTTTACTCTGTCCTTGCGGCAGTACTTGCTTTCGCAGGTCCGATGGCTGCCCAATCCTGGGCTCCGGCCGGCAATCACATCCGCACACCTTGGGCCGAAGAGGTAAGCCCGACAAATGTCCATCCGGAATATCCTCGTCCTCAGATGGTCCGTCCCGAGTGGAAGTCCCTCAACGGACTGTGGGAATATTCAATAACCTCCAAGGACAGCGCGCTTCCGGAAAAATTTGACGGGAATATCCTAGTGCCGTTCGCTGTGGAGTCCTCTCTTTCAGGTGTGGGCCGTACGCTTACACCGGAAGACGCTCTTTGGTACAAGACCACATTCAAGGTGCCGTCTGCATGGAAGGGCAAGAAATTGATGCTTAACTTTGAGGCGGTGGATTGGCAGGCTGATGTGTATGTCAATGACATTCAGGTCGGAAGGCACACAGGAGGCTACACCCATTTCTCTTTCGATGTGACCCCTTATCTCAAGAATGGAGAGAACAGGCTGGCTGTCAGAGTGCTTGACGCCACAGACAATGATTTCCAACCACGCGGAAAGCAGGTCAAGAACCCTAAGGGTATTTGGTACACGGCTGTCTCTGGAATATGGCAGAGTGTCTGGATTGAACCGCTTGCCAAGGCTCATGTCGCTGACTATTACGCTGTTTCCGACATCAAGGCAGGAACGGTTGATGTGACTGTCTCGACCGAAGGCGCGCAGGAGGGAGATGTCGTGAAGGTGGCACTCCTTGAGGGTGGTGTCGGCTATTCCACAGAAAACGCTTCGTCCAAGGTGATAGCCCAGGGCATGACGGTTCCAGGCGGCACGGTGACGCTGCCAGTGAAGGACGCTCGGCTTTGGTCTCCTGATTCGCCTTACCTGTATGGCCTCAAGATTTCTGTGGTACGCGGCGGAAAGACCATTGATTCGGTCGAAGGCTACACCGCCATGCGTGAGGTGTCGCTTTACACGAAGAACAAGAACACGAAGCTTATGGGACTCAACGGTCAGCCGTTGTTCCAGTTCGGTCCGCTCGATCAGGGCTGGTGGCCGGACGGACTCTACACGGCGCCGACCGATGAGGCTCTGAAATATGATATTCAGAAGACCAAGGATTTCGGATTCAACATGATCCGCAAGCACATCAAGGTTGAGCCGTCACGCTGGTTCTACTATTGCGACCAGCTTGGAATGCTCGTTTGGCAGGACATGCCTTGCTTTGGCTCCAACAACCTCAACAAATGGGGGATTCATAATTACAATGAAGGCACCGATTTCCCTGCCACACCTCAGG
The DNA here is from genome assembly GCA_002314195.1 of Bacteroidales bacterium UBA1077. Lineage (GTDB taxonomy): Bacteria > Bacteroidota > Bacteroidia > Bacteroidales > UBA932 > Cryptobacteroides. The sequence goes on from DCCQ01000125.1 coordinate 58,500, forward strand.
CCAAGGCCAATTATTATAAGGAATGGTCCGAGATCATCGCTCAGGTAAAGAAGTTCCCTTGCATCGTGATGTGGGTTCCGTTCAACGAGGCTTGGAGCCAGTTCGACACCAAGGCGGCGGTGGAATTCACCAGGGCTCAGGATCCTACAAGACTTATCAATATGTCATCCGGCGGCAACTGGGAGCCGGACTGTGGCGACATCATGGACAACCACCACTATCCATATCCTGCGATGTACCTTTGGGAAACGAAGATGGCCAATGTAGTGGGAGAGTTCGGTGGCATAGGTCTTCCGCTGGAGGGACACCTTTGGCAGACTGATCGCAACTGGGGATATGTCCAGTACAAGAATGGCGATGAGGTTCTTAACGAATATGAAAACTTCGCGGAGCACCTTATCCTTCTGGTCAAGCAGGGAGTCTGCGGTGCGGTTTACACCCAGACGACGGATGTCGAGGGTGAGGTCAACGGCCTTATGACTTACGATCGCAAAGTCATCAAGGTGGATGAGAAGAAACTTAATGAGATAAACACGAAGGTCATCAAATCGATGCCTGTTAAGTAATTGAATATTATTATGGAAAATCTTTTTGACATCAAAGGAAAGGTGGTTGTCATGACCGGGGCCTGCGGGGTTCTCGGCGCCACCATTGTGAAATATTTCGCGGCACAGGGAGCCAAGGTTGCCCTTCTGGATCTTGACAGGGCTGCGGAGAAGGGGGAGGCCATCGTGGCCGAGATCAAGGCTGAGGGAGGAGAGGCTTGCTTCCTGCCTACCAATGTGCTTGACAAGGCTACTCTTGAGGCCAACTGTAAGGAGATTGTGGAGAAATTCGGCGGGATTGACATCCTGTTGAACGCGGCCGGAGGAAACATGGCCGCCGCAACGGTTCCGCCTGAGAAGACCATCTTTGACCTGGATGTGGAGGCTGTACGCAAGGTCGTGGATCTCAATCTGTTCGGTACCGTCCTGCCTACCATGGTTTTCGCCAAGGCTATGGTTGAGAAGAAGAAAGGCTCGATCATCAATTTCTGCAGCGAGACATCATTAAGGCCCCTTACTCGCGTGGCTGGCTATGGTGTCGCCAAGGCTGCCGTGGCCAACTGGACAAAGTATCTGGCCGGTGAGCTTGCAATCAAGTTCGGTGAAGGTTTCAGGGTCAACGCCATCGCTCCCGGATTCCTGCTCACTAACCAGAACCGTTCCCTGCTCACCAATCCTGACGGCAGTCTGACCGACCGCTCTCACAAGATTCTGGCCCACACTCCGTTCGGGCGTTTCCTTGAGCCTGAGGAACTTCTCGGAACCCTTCACTGGCTCGCATCCGACGCCTCCAAGGCTGTGACAGGAACGATAAACGTGGTTGACGGAGGGTTTGACGCGTTTACAATTTAGCGAGAACTAAATTGTAAACGCATCATCTTCTTCAACCCCCAGTCATTGCGTGACAGCCCCAGAGGGGCACGGGGAAAGGATTCCCCGAAACCCCTTCGGTCGCTACGCGCTTCGCGCACGATTCATCCAACCCCCAGTCACTACGTGACAGCCCCAGAGGGGCACGGGGAAAGGATTCCCCGAAACCCCTTCGGTCGCTTCGCTCCGAGTGTTCGGCTATATTATGATTTACTTGTAAATGAATATTTTGAATTGAAAATGAATAAGAATATATTTTTGATGCGGGAGAGCTGGAGATGGTACGGGCCTAATGACCCTATATCTTTGGACTATATCCGTCAGACTGGCGTGACTGACATCGTTCACGCGCTGCATCATATTCCTAACGGGCAGGTCTGGCCTGTCGAGGAGATTAAGGCCCGTCAGAAGATGATCGCTGATTGGGGTCTTACTTGGAGTGTGGTGGAGAGCGTGCCTGTGCACGATCACATCAAGACTCAGACGGGAGACTATCTCAAGTACATCGAGAACTACAAGCAGACACTCCGCAACCTGTCCGAGTGCGGCATCAAGTGCGTGACCTACAACTTCATGCCGGTGCTGGACTGGACACGAACAGACTTGGACTACAGGCTTCCGGACGGTTCGACCTGTCTGCGTTTCGAGCGTGCGGCACTGCTGGCGTTCGACCTCTTCATCCTGAAAAGACCGGGAGCGGAGAAGGAATATTCCGCTGAGGACATCGCCAAGGCCAAAGCCCGTTTCGAGAAGATGGACGCCGAGGAAATTCACAAACTCACCCGAACGATGATCGCCGGGCTTCCAGGCAGTGAGGAGAGCTTTACTTTGGATCAGTTCCGAAAAGAGCTTGAAAGGTACGACGGAATTGATTCCGAGAAACTTAGAAGCAATCTGATTTTCTTTCTGAGCCAGATCTGCCCGGTGGCAGACGAAGTCGGTGTGAGGATGGTGATTCATCCGGACGACCCTCCGTTCCCGATTCTCGGCCTTCCGAGAATCCTCTCCACCGCCGAGGACTTCCGCAAGCTCATCGCCGCCGTGCCAAACTGGTCCAACGGGCTTTGCCTCTGCACCGGCTCGTTCGGCATCAGGGCGGACAACGATCTTGTCGGAATGATGCGCGAGTTCGGGGACAGGACTGATTTCGTGCATTTCAGAAGCACAAAACGTGACGCTGAAGGCAACTATTTCGAGGACACGCACCTTGCCGGAGACGTGGATATGTACGGAATGATGAAGACCTTGCTTGAGGTGATGCAGGAGCGTAAGTTCCGTGTCTTCTGCCGTCCTGACCACGGCCACAGGATGTGCGATGACCTTCAGAAGAAATCCAATCCGGGATATTCCTGCTATGGCAGGATGAGGGGCATCGCCGAGCTGCGTGGCCTTCAGATGGGCATCGCCGGATCGTTATACCCTGAGAAATAATTATCGGCCGGTGGAGCGGAAAGCCCCGCCGGCGTCATTAACATCTTATTCACAATGAGGACATTGAAAACCACCTTTCTGGCACTTTGCCTTTCACTCGTGACCGCTGCGGCGGGATATTCACAGAACCACTACCAGCCTACGCCGGAGAATCTTGAGGCCCGCAGGCGGCTCGTCAACGACCGCTTCGGAATATTCCTGCATTGGGGAATATATGCCTCGTACGCGCAGGGGGAGTGGTACCTTAATCTTGGTGGCCTGAACAAGGATGAATATGCCCATGCGGCCTCCGCTTTCTATCCGGCCGGCTACAACGCCGAGGAGTGGGTAAAGGCATTCAAGGACGCCGGAGCCGGCTATGTGACGATCACCTCCCGTCATCACGACGGCTTTTCGATGTTTGACACGAAGGCTTCGGACTACAACATCGTCAAGGCCACCCCTTGGGGAAAGGATGTGATCAAGGATCTCGCTGACGCCTGCCACAAAGAGGGGCTCAGCCTCCAGTTCTACTATTCCATCCTTGACTGGATCAGGGAGGATTTCCCGATCGGAGAGTCTGGACGAAACACCGGCCGTAAGGGTGACCACCCTGACTATGACCACTACCTTGACTTTATGAAACAGCAGGTCAAGGAGTTGATGACGCAGTACGCGCCGGTCCGAGCTCTCTGGTTCGATGGCTATTGGGACCATAAGCGCGACTCAATTCCTTTTAATTGGAAGATGCCGGAGTTCTATGAATATATTCACTCGGTTGATCCGGCCTGCTTGATTGGCAACAACCATCATATTCAACCGATTGAGGGTGAGGATTTCCAGATGTTCGAGAGGGACCTTCCGGGCCAGAACACCGCCGGCTATTCAGAAGGCCAGATGGTCAGCGACAAGCTGCCTCTTGAGATGTGTCAGACTATGAACCACACTTGGGGGTACAGTGTATCCGACCGGGACTACAAGACGGCCGCCCAGCTCATCGGCACTCTCGCGAAGGCTGTCTCGATGAACACCAACCTTTTGCTGAACATCGGTCCGCGTGCTGACGGCCGCCTTCCTGACGCCGCTTTGGCTCTGCTGAAGGAGATTGGCCAGTGGATGAAAGTCAACTGTGAGTCCATCAAAGGCTGCGGTCCCGGTCCGGTCGCAGAGCAGGAGTGGGGAGTGTCAACCGCCCCTCTGGCCGGTGGCAAGACGTTCTATGTTCATGTTCTTCAGAATCCAGGTGCCGTTCTTGAGATTCCGGTCGCCAAGAAGGCCAAGGTGAAGTCAGTGACCGCTTTGGCGGACGGCTCGGCCCTTGTGATGAAGAAAGTCGGGGAGAAACTATTCATCACTCTCCCTACGGATCTTCCGGCGGAGGACTATGTCATCTCGGTGACGTTGAAATAACTCATGAAAAAATGAACCGAATATGAACTTGACACTTAGCCACAATCTGGCTATCTTTGTCTCATCATGCGGTTCTGACCTTATATCAATACGCTCGGTCACGGTTTGTTTCCATGGCCGAGTGCTTTTTTGTGTCCTGTGCAGTTGTGTTTTTCTTCTGAAATTGACGAAAACAATATAGTGGAATCCGCTGTAAACTGATAAGGTTTTACAAACATAAACGAACAAAATGTGTTTGTAAATCTGTTTGTAAAACCTCTAAACTACTGATATTTAATCAATATTGTGGAGATGGGCGGAGTC
>DCCQ01000134.1 GCA_002314195.1 Bacteroidales bacterium UBA1077
AAATGTCTAATAGAGACTTTTCTCCACAACATTATCACCCCAAATGTCTACTTGGCCTACTTTGTGCGTCCTACAAGGCGGTCGGCGAAATCACGCAGTGTCTCAAGCCTTTCGCCATCGCAGATGCCCTTGACACACCCTAAAGCTTTCTCCGTCAATTCAACTATGGCCGTCTTTGCGTCCTCGCCTACCTTAAGGGCATCGTAGATGGCCTTTACCTTGCTGATTTTCGTGGTTTTTCCATCATCGGTCTCCGTCTTCATAGACATCGCTTCCAAGAGGTCCTTGCGGGTGTTTTCGTCAGCTTTCTCGAAAGCCCTCACGGTCAGCCAGCTCTTCTTCTCGTTGAGGATGTCCCCTCCGATCGGCTTTCCGAAGACCTTCACGTCCCCGTAAGCATCCAGATAGTCATCGGCCACCTGAAAGGCGAGTCCGAGGTTGTAGCCATAGTCGTAAAGGCAGTCACAGTCTTTCTGTGGCGCTCCCGCTATGATGGCTCCCATCTTGGCGGCGCAGGCGATGAGCACGCTCGTCTTGAGACCGATCATATTCATATAATTCTGCATCGGGACAGTCTGAAGGTGCTCGAAGTCCATATCGTACTGCTGCCCCTCGCACACTTCCGCCGATGTTTTTGTGAAGAGATCCAAAACATCTCTGACAACGTCTTTAGGCGCTTTAGCGATGCGTGCGTAACTGTCGATGCACATCACGTCTCCAGAAAGGATCGCCGTGTCGGAGTTCCACTTCTTCCAGACCGTGTCCACCCCTCTGCGAAGAGGCGAACGGTCCATAATGTCATCGTGGATGAGCGTGAAGCTGTGGAAAACCTCTATGCCGGCCGCAGGCTCCAGAATCTCTGGTGTGAGTTCATCCTTGTACAATGAATATGCTATGAGACAAAGCGTAGGTCGGATCCGTTTCCCTCCGATTGCTATCATGTACCTGAGCGGATCGTAAAGCCCCGAAGGCTCATCCGTGAATTTGATCTTATTGAAAAGATTCTTGACGGCCGCGTCGATGTTTTCCTGTGTCAGCATTGTTTTTCGTTTTTAGGAACGTAAAGATAGGAATTTTCACCGGAATATTTGTATCTTTGCACCCACAAAAGGGTCCGGCCCTCTGACAAAGGAATGGTCCTGTGTTCTTGAAACCACGTTAAAAACAAGAAAGACAATGTCAAATTCAACAAATCAACAGCGTGAGACGCTGTCTGTTACCTACGTGTGGATGTCAGTGACATTCTGCGTGTGTCTGGTTGTTTCCAACATCTTCATCCCAAGGCTCTGGCAGGTCGGACCTCTTCCCGTGCAACTGACCGGAGCTGTACTTCTGTTTCCGATCTCTTACATCCTTAACGATTGTCTTACAGAGGTTTATGGTTACAAAAAGGCTCGTCTGACAATCTGGATCGGCTTCGCGATGTGCCTCTTTGTGTCGGTTGCGTCATTCATCGTGACGAAGTTGCCAAGGCCGATGTTCGAGGATAGTTATGCCGCAGCGGAGAGTTTCAACTCGTTGTTCGGCCTTGTTCCGAGATCGATGATAGGCTCACTTCTAGCCTTTATCGCAGGCTCAACGGTAAATGCGTGGATAATGTCAAAGATGAAGGTGGCGACCAAAGGCAAAGGCTTCGGCTGGAGAGCCATCATCTCCACCATCGGGGGAGAGGCGACAGATTCCCTGATCTTCTTTCCGATTGCGTTCGGCGGAATGCTTCCTTTCAGGGCTGTAATCAGTCTGATGTTCACTCAGGTGGTGGCGAAAACATTGTACGAGATCATCATCTTGCCTGTCACCTCATGGGTTGTCAGAAAGGTGAAGGCACATGAGGGAATTGACACCTACGACAATAATATTTCTTACAATCCATTCAAAGTTAATGAGATATAGCCCTTGCTGTCTGATTCGTGAATATTCATGGGTGTATTCCTGGATTGGTGGAGCGAATAAGGTCTCTTTTGGCGCGAGGTAAGATTTTTCGGTAGAATATATAGCAATCATATTATGGCGGAAGGAAGAGAATTGGAGGGCCTTCAGTCCCTCGGAAAGAAGACAGAATATAAAAGTGATTATGCTCCGGAGGTTCTGGAGACATTCGTCAACAAGCATCAAGGCAACGACTACTGGGTGAGGTTCAACTGCCCGGAATTCACGAGCCTGTGTCCGATCACGGGGCAGCCGGACTTCGCCGAAATCAGAATCAGTTATATTCCCGATGTGCGGATGGTCGAGAGCAAGAGCCTGAAACTCTATCTGTTCAGTTTCCGCAACCACGGGGATTTCCACGAGGATTGCGTCAACAAGATCATGAAGGATCTCATCAAGTTGATGGACCCTAAGTACATAGAGGTCACCGGACTCTTCACCCCGCGCGGTGGCATATCAATTTACCCGTACGCGAACTACGGCCGTCCCGGCACCAAGTACGAAGCGCTTGCCCAGCAACGTTTCGCCACGCATGAGTGATGCTTTCGGTCGCTGAGCCTGTCGAAGCGACTTTAAAGGATTGTTGCTGTTATATTCAAAGGAATGATTATCTTTGTCGCTGAATATGAAAGGACAAGCGACAGTGGTCAAAAACGCGGGAAGCCATTTCCTGCTTTCGAGGTTGCCGGAGTGGCGGCCTTTTCCGGCGGTGCTCAAAGGCAAGGTGCGTCTGAAAGGCAGCGAGGCGACCAATCCTGTGGCTGTGGGCGACAAGGTTGCTTATGAATATTCAGAAGAACCCTCCGCTACCCATCCGGCCTCGATCGTCGAGGTGCTGGACCGCAAGAACTATGTGATCCGCCGCTCGACGAACCTTTCAAGGCAGTCGCACGTGATCGCCGCCAATCTGGACAGGGCGTTTATCGTCGTGACGCTTTTCTTCCCGGAGATAAAGTTGCCGTTCCTGGACAGGCTGCTGGTGACTTGCGAGGTCTATGGCATCCCGGCCACAATTGTCTTGAACAAGGTTGACATATTCAGAAAGGAATTCCCTGAGCAACTTGCTGATTTTCATAGGGTCTATGAAAGTGCCGGCTATCCAGTGATCGAGACTTCGGCTTTGACTGGGGAGGGAATTGATGAGCTGAAGGCAGCCATCGGAGGCCCCGAGGACGGTCACATCTGTCTTTTCTCCGGCGAGTCCGGGGTAGGGAAGTCATCCATAATCAAAGCTTTGGATCCGTCCCTGAATCCTAAGGTCGGCAACATTTCCCTTGCTCACCTTCAAGGCCGTCACACCACATCCTTGTACGAAATGTACCCGTTGGCATCAGGTGGCTTCATCATTGATTCTCCGGGTCTTAGGGGTTTCGGCCTTGTCCACCTTGAAAAGGAGGAGATCGCCCTCTACTTCCCTGAAATGCTCAGGTACTCGCGCGACTGCCGTTTCGCCCCCTGCACCCACACCCACGAGCCAGGCTGCGCCGTAAAACAAGCCGTGGACAACGGCCAAATCTCCCCCGAGCGCTACAACTCCTACCTCGGAATGCTCGAAGAGGACAAGAAGTTCAGGTAGAATAACGATCATATATGGTGTGGAATCAAATATTTTCTACTATAATTTAATGATAATATGTGTACTAAAAGAATCTTTCTTTCATTTGTCGTCATGTTGGCGGTGTCACCGTTGTTCGCTCAAAAAGCGGACTGGGCATGGTTTGGGAAATATTCTGAGGCCAACGCGAATCTCACAGAGAAGCCTAAGGCTGTCCTTTTGGGCGATTCCATCACGGAAGGATGGGTTCGTGCGGATCCTGATTTCTTTACGGCAAACAACTTTGTCGGACGTGGGATCAGCGGGCAGACCACTTCTCAGATTCTGGTCAGGATGAGAGAGGATGTCGTGAGGCTTAAGCCTAAGTACGTGGTGATACTTTGCGGCATAAATGACATAGCTCTCAATCCTGGTCATGCTGTCAGCGTCGAGACCGCTGTCGGAAGCATAGAGTCTATGTGCGAGATAGCCAGGGCGAATGGAATCAAACCGGTGGTCTGTTCCCTGCTTGGTTCCTACAACATCCGTTGGAGACCTGAAGTGAAGGATAGTTTCGAACAGGTGGTGAGGTTCAATGAACTTCTCAAGGCCTATGCCAAAGAAAAGCACATCAAGTATGTCGACTACTTCACTTTGATGTCGGACGGTACCGGCCGGATCCGTCCGGAATACTCCGAAGACACGGTCCACCCGAACATTGAAGGCTTCAAGGTTATGGAGAATTACCTTCTTGGGTTCCTGAAATAGGGCGGTTCGTTGTCAATGTTCTAATGATAATCAACGTCTAAAGGCAAATGATATGGGCAGTTTTGAGAAATACGAGAGTGATTTGGTTGACAGATTGGTCGAGTTGTGCACGGCAAGAGGTCTGTTGGACGGAATGTTGCTGAGCTGTCCTGACATCACTGCCCGATGGGAACCCATAGCGTTGGAATATTCCGGTGACGCTGTTAGGGAGTTTAACGCCTATCCGGATGTCGTGCTTGCATGGACGGCCTACATCGGGATGGCCGTGGCCTGCTGGTGGGATAAGGACTGGAACAGGTACAAGGATCAGGGATATTCATCGCTTGTGGGTTCAAGAGGTTTTGACGACCTTGATGAGCATGTCACCAGGGATGTCCTCAAGCACCCGCTCAATTCAAAGGAAGCGGCTGACATAGCCTTTGATCTGGCTTTTCTGGCCGGTGATGCGTATTCATTCATGATGCGACAGAATGTAGAGGCGCAAAGCGTGGATGCGTTCAACATTTTCAGGCTTACCCTGTCTGCCATGTACCGTGTCGGTGCCGCGATAGAGTTAAAGGCACTGCACTACAAGATGGAAAGGATATAGACGAAAAAGTCATAATTCATCACAGTCTGAATATTTACGAATAGTTTTAGTTGTTATGACGGTTTTTCACCATTTTGTGTTACCTTTGCAAAAAGAGTAAAAGGTCTTACTATAAGATATGGTACTGGAAAAGCAGATACTGATGTTTCTTAACATCGCGCACAACAGCGTGAAGCAGTGTATGTCGGAGGTGTTCCAGAAGGGTGGGTTCAACCTTACTCCGGAGCAGTTCCTCGTGATGGACACGCTTTGGGACGAGGGAGTGCTGACCCAACAGCAGATCGCCGACATCACGATGAGGGACAAGAATTCCATTGTGAAACTTATTGACGGACTGGAGAACAGGAAACTGGTCCGCCGCGTGAGCAACCCCAAGGACAGGAGGCAGAACCTTATCGAGGTCACGCCATATTCCCGGAAAATCAAGGACAAGGTGACGGAACTCTCTCTTGAGTCGGTCGCCACGATTGTGGGGGACATCCCGCGTGAGGATCTGGAATCATTCGTCAAGACGCTGGCTAGGATGGAAAGGAATATGAACCCTAAGTCCGATCTGGAGGCTTTGGCCAAGAAATATCCTACTAAAAAGAAAGGCGATGGGACGACTGTATGACCTCCTGATGAAGGACTACCGCCTGAAGGAAGGGCTGAACGCCTGCATCAACTGCGGCACCTGCACGGCCATCTGCCCGGCGGCGGAGTTCTACCGCTATGACCCTCGAAGGATTGTTGACATCGTCCAGAGCAAGGATGAGGAAGAGATTGAGAAACTACTCAAGAGCGACACTATCTGGTACTGCGGAGAGTGCATGAGCTGCGTGACGAGATGCCCTCGGAGGAACGCTCCGGGATTGATTATTATGGCGTTACGCAACCTGTCCATCGAACTTGGCTACTTTATCGAATCTGAGAAAGGCCGTCAGCAGTTCCTTTTGACCAAGGACTTGTGCGCCAACGTGCTGGACTACGGCTACTGTGTCTATCCCCGTCGCTTCGACTATGCCGGACATCCTGAGGCCGGAAAGGTCTGGGAATGGGAGGAGAAGCATCTGGACGATGTGTTCGAAAGGCTCGGTGCCAATCTGGACGGAGAAGGCCCAGGAGCGATGCGTCGCATCCCACAGGAGGACCGTGACCAGCTCAAGAGAATCTTTGACGAGACTGGAGCCACCGAAAGGATGGAGAAAGTTCGGGAGGCTGGCCTGAAAAAGGCTGAGGAGATGGGTCTCACCGAGGACGAGTTCATAGCGAAAATCTACACGGACAGTGATCCGAAACACTTAAACAAATAGCCCTCAATGATCTACGAAGGCAAACAGAAAATCTGGTCAGATTACCAGAAAGAGATTCCGGACGATCACTATTTCTACGTCCGTAGCTGCATCAGGCAGAGTTTCTTCCCGGCTTCGGAAGCGACTTTCCTGAGGATAACAGGGCAGGAACTGGGCAAGGATATATTCGAGACAGAGCATCACACCACTTGTGGCGGCATCGCCTACCACTCGGACACCATCCCGCAGGAGACAGTGATGACGATCATCGCGCGCCAGTTCGCACTCATGACAAAGAACGGCTACGAGAACTACGTCTGCTCCTGCATCACCTCTTTCGGCCTCTACTGCGAGACGATGGAGACTTGGCGGGAGTACCCTGAACTGGAGGCGAAGGTGCGTGAGAACCTTTGGAAGTCATGCAAATTGGAGTTCAGCAAGCCGCAATTCCTCGTGCACGCCAGCGACCTCATCTACAAGTACCGCAACCTCATCGCGGCCCAGGCGAAACACAAGCTCGTGAATATTCACACCGGCCGCCCGCTCCGTGTGGTGGAGCACATCGGCTGCCACTATTCGAAGATGTTCCCGTCAAAGGGAGTCGGGGGCGCTGAATATCCTTACGTCCTCGTCGGAATAGTCGAGGCGTGGGGAGGTGAGATCGTGGACTATCCGGAGCGTCGCCACTGCTGCGGCTTCGGCTTCCGCCAGTACCTCATCAAGGGCAACAGAAGCTACTCCATCTCCAACACCCACAAGAAGTTCGAGAGCATGGAGCCGTTCCACCCGGACATGATCATCACCAACTGCCCCGGATGCCCGTATTTCCTTGACAGATGGCAATATGTGATCGCGGAATCGACCGGCAAGACATACGGAGGGCAGGGGCACGGAATCCCGGTGTTCACCTACGAGGAGGTGGCTGGACTCGTGCTCGGCTACGACCCTTGGGACCTTGGACTCCAGACCCACCAGGTCAGTGTTGAGCCGCTTCTTGATAAGATGGGCATTGAATATGACCCCGCCCGCAAGTTCCTCGGCAAGAACGGCAAGGACATCGGCCGCCCAGGTCCTTGCACTTGCCTGAAATAGTTTTATTTATGAATATTCCAATGGCAACCATTTTAATCCTCATAGTGGCGGTAGAATGTTGCGGAACTAGGAGCGAAGCGACCGAAGGGGTTCGGGGAATCCTTTCCCCGTGCCCCTCAGGGGCTGTCACGAAGTGACTGGGGGTTGAATATTTTAGTTGTGAATTGAAAGAGATGAAGTCATGAAAAATAATATATTAATAATAGGTGGGGGCCCTGCCGGCCTTGAGGCGGCCTCTGGGCTACAGAGACTGGGCTACAATGTCATTCTGATTGAGCGGGCATCGACTCTTGGCGGACATCTGGCCTCATGGGACAGACTGTTCCCGGACGGGGCTTCGGCCTCGGCTGCCCTTGACTGGCTGCTCGGAAAGATGGACGGAGTCAAGTGCTTTACAGACACCGAGGTACAGTCGATTAATAGGCTTGATAAATCCTACAACGTAATCCTTTCCAACGGAATCACCGTACTTGCTGACGCAGTGCTGGTGGCCAGTGGCTTCGACCTGTTCAAGGCCGAAAAGAAGGAGGAATATGGCTACGGAATCTATGATCACGTGATCACCAACGCGGACCTTGAGGCGTGGTTCGGATCAGGCACCGACATAAGGATCAATAATCCTAAGAAGATTGGATTCGTCCATTGTGTAGGTTCCCGTGACGAGAAGTCCGGCTGCCGCTCCTGCTCGAAAGTCTGCTGCGCAACAGCCGTGAAGCAAGCCTGCGAGATGAAACAGGCTTTCCCTGATGCCCAGGTATATTGTTTCTATATGGACCTGAGGATGTTCGGCCGCCACTACGAGGATCTCTACCTCAGCGCACAGAAGGACTACGGTGTTCGTTTCATCCGAGGCCGTGTCGCCGAGGTTTCCGAGAACGTGGACGGCAGCCTTCTCGTGAAGGCAGAGGACACAGTGGCCGGAAAACCTCTGAAAGTGACCTTGAATCTCCTCGTGCTTATGGCCGGAATGAGACCGTCCGCTTCCGGAAAGAGGGTAGGGGACCTGTTGGAGATGCCTGTTGAGGATGACGGATTCTTCGCGGTACGTGACGGAATCCTTGCCGGACAGCGAAGCCGGCTCCCGGGACTGTTCCTTGCCGGGGCGGCTACCGGGCCAAAGACCCTGCCGGAGACCCTTGCAGATGCCCGCGGGGCAGTCGTGGAGATCGACAGGTACCTGTCCGACATATTCCCGGACGCCAAGAATTACAAGACTTTGGTTAGAGAGAGATGGTAGATTTCGGTTTCGGTCTGGTCCCAAGTTCCAGAATCAATCTTGACCTGTTCGACAGGAAAAAGTTCGATGAGCTGGCCGCTCTTGAGCCTGATGTGCGCAAGTGCATGGCCTGCGGAAGCTGCACCGCCGTCTGCACCGCCGGGCAATTCGTGCCGACAAGCCTCCGTGCTGCCATAGAGGAACTTCACAACGGCCATCCTGACAAGGCTATAGGCTTTTTGAAGTCCTGCCAGCTCTGCGGAAAATGCTCGATGGTCTGCCCGCGCGGCATCAACACCCGGCATCTCATTCTGTCAATAGCGAAGGTGTACGCTGAAAAATAGTTGTCAGAGAATTATTATCAGGTATTTACCAACCAACTTAGAAACAGTCTCTGACCAATGTCTTTTTATGAAGAAATATCTTCATACTCATTCTTCCCCTTTTAGGAAGAAATGAAGCGCTTCAGACAAACGACTCTAAAATTTACTGCACGAAATGAACCCTCTATTATATTCATTGACGCTTCAGGCGGCCCCGGAAGTCATCGACAGAATCCCGTCTGGCTACAGCAACTTTGTGATTCCGTTCGTGGTCGGCATCAGCTTCATGCTGATCTGGCTGACCGTGGGACTGATCAGGCTGCTGGCCAAGATTCCTGCTGATGACAGGCGTAGGTTCTGGAAATCCCTTGTCACTCCGAAGATTGCCCTGAAGAACATTAAGGATCTGTTCTGCGACTGCCTTTTCCACACCAAGATCTGGAAGCGGAAGCCTCTGCTCGGCTACATGCACTCCTCAATCGCCTTCGGCTGGTTCATGCTGATTGTTCTCGGTCACATAGAGGTGGCTTTGTTCGTGCCTAAACATCTTGCTTGGACTGAGGGCGGACTTTTCTACCCGATTTTTTACCGTTTCTTTGTCTGGATCAATCCCGGCCATGTGACGCTAAGGGGATCATTTTTCTTTTTCCTTATGGACTTTTTCCTGCTCTATGTACTTACCGGAGTCGGGATGGCCATATTCAAGAGATTCAGATCCATTGTTTTGGGAATGCGTCACACCACAAAGCCGTCGTTGGCCGACAGGGTGGCCCTTTACAGCCTTTGGATGATCTTCCCGTTGAGGCTTCTGGCCGAGAGCTTTACCGCTGACCTCAGCGGTGGAAGTTTCCTGACAGTCCCTGTCAACCATCTGTGGCACTGGATATTCGGAGACAAATTGTTCTTCATGCCGGTTTGGTGGGCATATTCAATATGTCTGGGTCTCTTCTTCGCCGCGATGCCGTTCAGCCGCTACATGCACATCCTGACGGAGGTCCTGTGGATCCTGCTGCGTAACGCCGGCATTCAGCCCCGTCATCCTCGCAAAGGTGTCGCCGAGGCTGAGATCTACGCGTGCTCAAGCTGTGGGCTATGCTTGGATGCCTGTCCGATGAACGTTCAGAAGAAGAATCTGAAATATTCATCGGTATATTTTATTCGCTTCTTGCGTCGGCATAACGAAAAGAAGATCAATGACATCGCCGAGAAGTGCCTGATGTGTGACAAGTGCCACGCGCTTTGCCCGGTAGGGGTTGACGCCCCGGCGCTTAGACGGGCTCAACGTGCCACGGTCAACAATTCGCTGCCGTATGACTATTCCTACCTTAAGGCCGATTGCCCGATAGGATCAGTCGATTCGGCAAGCTCAGCGACCGCTCCTGTCTCGGCCACTGAGCCAACCCATTCGGTCACTGAACCTGCCAAAGTGACCTATAATATTCAAAAATCCGGAGAGAAAGTAATGTACTTCGCCGGCTGCATGACCCACCTCACTCCAAGAATCATAAAATCAGTCGAAAAGGTTTTCAAGTTCGCCGGAGTCAATTACATCTTCGCTGACCACGATGGTGGAATATGCTGCGGTCGCCCTCTGCTGCTCGCCGGCAAGACCGACGCCGCCTACGAGACCATCTCAGCCAACCGCAGGATGATCCTCTCTTCCGGCTGCCGCACCCTGGTCCTGTCCTGCCCGATCTGCTACAAGATTTTTAAGGATGAATATGCCCTCGAAGGCATTGAGGTCCTTCATTACACCCAGTTCATCAAGCGTTTGGCCGATGAGGGAAAACTGAAACTGAACGCTGGGGACGAGCGGATTGTCTATCACGATCCGTGTGAGCTTGGCCGTGGCTGTGGAGTTTACAAAGAACCACGTGAGGTTTTAGGTCAGGTCGGCACTTTGGTGAAATCCGCCAAGGAAGGCGATGAGAGCATCTGCTGCGGAGGCAGCCTCGGCAGCCTTACCCTCGAAGCCCGTGACCGTGCCAAGATCACCGAGTCCTCAGTCGGTAACCTATTGGTAAACAACCCTCAGACCATAGTCACCGCCTGTCCTCTCTGTCTCAAGACCTTCTCTGAGTCCGTCCCGGACACTGTCCAAGTCAAAGACTTCGCGGAAACTGTTTCTCAACACCTGTAGCCACATCAATCATTCAATAAACTGAAAGTTTTCCAAGATCGGCTTGCGTCATTCTGGTTTTTATGAACAAGATCGCATTCACGATTTGGCACGCCGCGAAAATGCCATAAGCCACTGAGAGGGCGCTGAATCCCCAGATGTAGAATTCCACAATGATCCACAACATCAAAATGCACCCGCATAGAAGGCCACTCAACGCGCCGTACTTGCTATTGTTGTGGATAAGATAGATGGAAATCATATTGGTGATTCCGTTGACTGTCAGCAGAGCGAAAGCCGAGCAGATAAAGTCCTCGAACATGAACGAGATGCAAGGGAATGCTTCCCTCAGCATAGGAAGCAACGAATCCATCTGGAAAGTCATCCCGCTTGGATCATAAATCATCATCCCGAAACCCACAATAGCACCAAGAGTTATGAAATATGCCCAGAATAGTTGGATGCCACGTATGATTTTTAATTTCATGATTTTAGTTTTCTTCTATTGATTTACAGTTGTTTATCTCGCGATGATCTTTCCTGTCAACGCGCTAGCCTTTTTCCCAGACATGATGTTCAGACAAGGAATATAGCATATTCCAAGAAGAGCTGCGACACCTGTTGACGACATTTCAAGCCATGAAAAATTCTCAACCAGCATCGTTATCCCCCAGATTGTTCTCCCGAAGAAGACAATCAACATGGTGATAACCGCTGCTTTCTGGAGAGGTAGCCTACGTATAAGTCCAAGAACCGACAGCCCATAGCTTCCTGCAACAAAAAACGCCATAGCGATGCAAACTGTGATTAAATATGGCAGCCCGGCTCCATGCGTCGCAATCTCGTCCATCATCCCGTTTATTCCATAGATGTTGAACACTGTCTTCAGACAAAACAGGCAAGCCAGATGACCCACTCCGATCACGAAATGCAGGATAACTCCCAATAAAACCAATTTTTTCATACTTCAATTTGAATATGCCAATGAATGTTACTATGAAACCTTAGTGAATATTACCATCCAATCACTCAATCATTCTCGGGAATGTTTAAGGCAAATTTACGAAGTAAATCCATTTGCCTGTCATTTATGATGTGGACAAGGTGTATTGTTTAATGTGTTGGTAATTAAGGAAATATGTCTTGATGTAATGGACAATGCCACTCCTTCCGTGACCGCCGTATTCCTGTTTTTTACGACAGAAAGCCCGCTGTGCGTACCTGTCATGTCTGAAATTCCTACGAGTTTGGCAATATGTAAGAATTGCTCACCTCAGGGCTCACCAACCATGGATCGGCAGGATTACCAACTATCGAATGCTGTAGTGGCTGGAGCCACATCCCGGGGGCAAAGATCAACACATCGCCCCCGGGATGCTGTTATCCTGTACTACCGGGTGCAGAAAGCGAACTTTTGCACCCGGTATACGATATTCATTTGTTTTTACTAAATTTACTGACTTTTTTTTACGGGATGATAGTCTTAGAAACTGATATACAATGAGAAAAATTTTGCTTATGATGGTGGGAATCGCAGCCGGGGTGCTGTCGTTTGCCGGAACTGGCGGGAGATCGGGATATTCTTTGAAAGAAGGGGGACCGGGTTCTGTGAACGTGAATCATTCAGGTGAAATAAGTTCCGCTGATGAGTATTCCACGGGCGGTGAGGTGTCATATTCGCAGGCTCAGGAGGAGGCTGACTCATCGGTGGCGGTCATTGCTTGGTTTGACAAGAGGGACACGATGACTTACTGGATCAACGAGGGAAGCTGGACTGTCAAGGACGGTGACACGACCAAGATTTCCGGAGTTTCCACGAAAGTGATGCTCACTGTGACCGATTCCACGAAAAAAGGTTATGGGATTGAATATAAATTCCTTGAATTTCAGAATGATACTGTGGATGGATCGCCCCTTGGAGATTTCCAGAACCGACTCGTCGCCAGATTGTCGGACAAGATCGCGGGTACTACGATCAGGTTCAGGACTGATGAGTACGGACGCATCAAAAAGTACGAGAACCTGAAGGAGATCAAGAAACAGGCTCGGGAATTGTTTGATTCGGCTTGTGAGGAAATGATGAAGCTACCGGTGATGGATAGCCTCAAGTCTGTCGGCATCAACCTGGATGCTATTCTTAAAGGGGTGGACATCGACCCGATAGTGGATGGTTACACGGAGGAAATTGAGACGCTGTTCAACTGTCATGGCAAGGAATATAAGGTCGGTGACTATGATGAGCATACCGACGAGAGCCAGAAGGCGTATGCTTCCGACCTCCACATGAGTGTGAACATGGATCCGGAGACCATGGAATATGAAATCTCGTCGACAGTGGACACGAAAATCCCGGCGAAGGACCTTAAGGATATGATGGGTGCTTTGGTGGAGATGGTTTCGGACAAGTCTCTGCAGGAGGATTTTGACAAGGAATACGACAAACAGGTCAAAGAGGATGCCGAAGTCGGGACATGGAACTACTGGCGTTATTTCGCTGACGGATGGCCGGCCGAGGTGGTCAGCCAGACCACAATCAGACTGATGGGCCAGAGTCGGCTTAAACAGAAGCAGATTGTTTGGGATTACAGATCCGTCGGCAATTCCAGATAGTATCTGGCCATCCACACGGTCACTT